>MAXP01000269.1 GCA_001751085.1 Desulfobacterales bacterium C00003060
TTTCGTGTCCTGGAATTCATTTCTGAAAAGCCGTACCTTCGCGTGCGGATCGAGCCTATCCCTGAGCAGACTACCGATGACATCGAAGTGAAAGCCATGACCACTAACCTTGTAGGCTTGTATCAAAAGGTCCTGGGATATTCTCCATTTCTCCCAAAGGAGCTGGGGACTCTGGCCAAATCGCTTGATGAAGGAGGGCTGTTGGCTGACTTGGTCTCCTCCAGCCTGAACATATCCAAGGAAGAAAGGCAGAAGATTCTTGAAACCGTAGACATAAAGGAACGGCTGAAAGAGGTCACCAGGTTGATCAATAGAGAGCTTGAGGTCCTTGAGTTGGGGCAAAAGATCCAATCCCAGGTCAAGAAGGATATGGATAAGGGCCAGCGGGATTTCTACCTCCGCCAGCAGCTAAAGGCCATCAAGGAGGAGCTAGGAGAAAAGGACGAAGACAAGACAGTCCTCGAAGGGTATCGGACCAAGATTGCAGAGAAGAATCTTCCGGAGGAAGCCAAGAAACAGGCCGACCAGGAACTTGAACGTCTGGCACGCATGCATCCGTCTTCAGCCGAGTACACTGTGGCTACCACATACCTGGACTGGCTTACTGCGCTTCCCTGGAATGAGGGCACAGAGGATATGCTGGACATCAAGAAAGCCCAGGAGGTCCTGGATGAAGACCATTTCGACCTGGAAAAAGTGAAAAAGCGTATCATCGAATATCTAGCCGTTCGAAAACTCAAACCTGATTCCAAGGGGCCGATTCTGTGCTTTACAGGTCCTCCAGGCACTGGGAAGACATCTCTGGGACGTTCTATTGCCCGCTCCCTGGGTAAGAAGTTTGTCCGGATTTCCCTCGGGGGCATGAGGGATGAGGCAGAAATCCGGGGCCACCGGCGTACCTATGTAGGTGCACTCCCCGGGCGCATCATCCAGAGTATCAGGCGATCCGAGAGCAACAACCCTGTGTTCATGTTGGATGAAGTCGACAAAATAGGAACCGATTTTCGTGGCGACCCCTCTTCGGCCCTCCTTGAGGTGCTCGATCCTGAGCAAAACTTCTCGTTTTCGGACCATTACTTGGATGTGCCCTTTGACCTATCCAATGTGATGTTCATTACAACCGCCAATATTTTAGACACTATTCCCGCGGCCCTTCTGGACCGCATGGAGGTCCTAAGCCTTGCAGGCTATACGGATCACGAAAAGGTCAAGATTGCCCAGCGCTATCTCGTTCCCCGTCAGTGGGAGGCACACGGCCTGACTCCCGACCAGCTCACTATCAGCGAGGACGCCATCACGCACATCATATCCGCTTATACACGGGAAGCCGGTTTGAGGAATCTGGAACGAGAGTTGGCGGCCATCTGTCGATCTGTCGCCTGTGAGATAGTTGAGGGAAGCGAGGATCACGCCCATGTCGAACCAGAGGACATCCAGAGGTTCCTAGGGCCTGTCCGTTTTCGCTCTGAGGTGAGCGAGCGGATATCAACGCCGGGGGTGGCAGCCGGGCTGGCCTGGACTCAGACAGGTGGGGATATCATCTTTGTGGAGGCGACCAAGATGAAGGGCAAGCAAACCCTGACACTGACCGGGCAACTGGGGGACGTCATGAAGGAGTCTGCCACAGCCGCTCTCAGCTTCATCCGTTCCCATGCCGATTCTCTCGGTATCCAAGACGATTTCTTTGCAGATCAGGACATTCATATCCATGTGCCGGCAGGGGCAATCCCAAAGGATGGCCCGTCTGCCGGGGTGACCATGCTTACGGCCCTGGCATCGCTTCTTACCGGAGATATCGTGGTCAATAACCTAGCCATGACCGGCGAGATTACCTTGAGGGGCCAGGTGCTTCCTGTGGGGGGGATCAAGGAAAAGGTCCTCGCTGCGCACCGGGCAGGGATCAAAAGTATCATCCTCCCCAAGTGGAACGAGAAGGACCTTGAAGACGTGCCCAAGGAAGTGCGTGATGCCATCAAGTTCCACTCTGTGGAAAACACAGACGAGGTACTTAGAATCGCCCTGTCTAATAATTAGATTGACCTGTTTTCCTGCTGCATGTTTGTAGAGCCAGTGAATTATCCGGGTCTTTCCCGGGACTTTAGACTTGAATAACCCTGTGATTATGGTACTGTATTGACCATGAAGACCTTTGACCTATTGATCGGTGGCAAAGCCTATAGCGTGGATGTTGAGAAGTTTGACGGCAAGCAGGCCCGGGTGAGAGTTGATGGCAGGCCCTACGAGATTGAAGTCAAGAAGCGTGCCGGCGTATTGTCAAAGCCCGCTCCTGTACGGATTCCTGCTCAGCCCGTTATGCAAAAGGCGACACCCGCTGTCCCTGAGCCTCCCCTCGTTCCCGTCCCCTCCGTCCCGTCAGGCGGGGAGGTGACTGCACCCATGCCTGGCATGATACTTTGCATCATGGTCAGTGTCGGAGATCACGTGGCAGTCGGTGCTCCCGTAATGAAGATCGAGGCCATGAAAATGGAAAATGAGATTCCCTCACCTGTAAGCGGAACAGTCAAGACTATCACGGTCAAAGTGGGGGACCAGGTTTCAACCGATGAGACTCTCATCGTGATAGAAGAAGAATAGACTGATCCCGGGAAATCGTTATGGTACACGAAGACAAGATTCAAGCCCTGCTTGAAAAAGATGCTGAGGCCGAACTGGGTGGCGGCCAGGACCGAATCGATGTGCAGCACAAGAAGGGGAAATGGACAGCCCGGGAGCGGATTCATCAGTTGCTGGACCAGGAGAGCTTTGAAGAAACCGGCAAATTCGTGCACCACCAGTGTACGGATTTAGGCCTGGACAAGAAAAGGTTCCCTGGCGACGGCGTGGTCACGGGTTACGGTCGCATCAATGGCCGGCCGGTCTATGTCTTTGCCCAGGACTTCACCATATTAGGTGGGTCGTTGAGTTTGGCCGTTAGCGAAAAAATTTGCAAGGTAATGGATCTTGCCCGCAAGAACGGCGCCCCCCTCATCGCCTTGAACGATTCCGGGGGTGCCAGGATACAGGAGGGGGTCTCCAGTCTAGCCGGGTACGGCAACATATTTATGCAAAATGTCCTGAGCAGCGGTGTGATTCCCCAGATCTCGGCCATTATGGGGCCGTGTGCAGGGGGAGCGGTCTATTCTCCAGCCCTCACTGACTTCATTTTCATGGTGGAAAAGACAAGCTACATGTTTATTACAGGTCCTCAGGTTATTAAGTCTGTAACCCACGAAGAGGTGACCGCTGAAAAGCTGGGGGGCGCCCTGACCCACAATGCCACCAGCGGGGTCGCCCATTTTTCCGGAAAAGACGACCAAGAGGTCTTGGGTATGATCAGGGATCTCTTGAGCTTTCTGCCCCAGAACTATCGTGAGAAGCCTCCTTTTGTTGAGCCCACTGACGACCCGAGACGAATCGACATCGGGCTTCGGGAAGTTGTGCCTGAGAGTCCAAGACAACCCTATGATATGCGAAGGATTATTGAATCAGTGGTAGACGACCACTATTTGTTTGAGGTGCAGGCCAGGTGCGCCCCGAATATCATTATTGGCTTTGGGCGTCTAAATGGTCATGTGGTCGGCGTGGTGGCCAATCAGCCGTCTTTTTTGGCTGGATGTTTGGATATCAATGCTTCCATCAAGGGTGCCCGATTTGTTCGATTCTGTGATTGCTTTAACATCCCCCTCATCACGTTTTGTGATGTCCCCGGGTTTCTTCCGGGCACAGCCCAGGAATATGGGGGTATCATCAAACACGGGGCCAAGCTCATCTACGCATACTGCGAGGCCGTGGTACCCAAGATTACTGTTATCACTCGCAAGGCCTATGGAGGAGCTTACATTGTCATGTCAAGCAAGCACCTCTGGGGGGACATTAATTATGCATACCCAACAGCAGAGATAGCGGTGATGGGGCCTGAGGGAGCTGTGAATATTGTCTTTAGGAAAGAAATCGGCGCGGCGGAGGACCCTGAGAAAAAAAAGGCCGAGATGGTCGAGGAGTACCGGAATATCTTTGCAAGCCCCTATCGGGCTGCTGAAAGAGGATACATCGATGAGATTATTTCACCGGAATTCACGCGACCCAAGCTGATCAGTGCCCTTGAGTCCTTGAAAAACAAGCAAGACAGTATGCCCATGAGAAAGCATGACAACCTGCCCCTATAGATTTCAAGATAATGTTTTTGGGGTATAGTAAAGGCTCAGTAAGACCTAACTTTGTNNNNAAAGCTGAAGGCAGCAGAACCATGGTTTTTCTTTGAGCCTTGAGCTTTCAGCTTTCAGCTTGATTGGAACCCGTAACCCGCTGTTTTTCGCTACGAGGCTATGTTGAACCCCAAAATCTTTTTCTTAAGGACTATATAAAGGGGTAGGAGCGTGTTTCGGCCCGATTTCTTTTGTCCCAGGATCACACTACTATTTCCTGCATATCAAAACCCGGAGAACCATCCCGGGTTTTCGTGTTTTTCAGCATCCTTGAAAAGTGTAAACCGAGGGATGAAGGTTGCCAATTCGGGCATCCTTCAAAATCGAGCAAAAATAGTTTACACTTTTTTCGAAATGAAGGCCGGGTTTCAGTGTTCAGGTTCCAGGTTCCGTCCGTCTGACACCTGAAACCTGAATGCAACCACGATGCCAGGAAAAAGTGTAAACTGACGCATGAAGGATGCCGTCTGAATGAATGTTTTTGGGCCTTCCAATGTGCCAATTGCAATTTGTGTCGGCCTGTTGGTTTTCCTGTTGAGCTGTGCTGCACCGGAAAAAAGACCTACTTCCCTTGCCGGCTACCCAAAACCTTATAAGATTGGCAAGCGCTGGTATCAGCCCTTAAAACATGCGTATGCTTATCAGGAACATGGCATTGCCTCCTGGTATGGGAAGCCATTTCATGGCCGAAAAACAGCGAGCGGCGAGGTCTACAACATGTATGCCATGACAGCAGCCCACAAGATACTTCCCCTGGGCACCTGCGTCACAGTCCACAATCTTAATAACGGTAAAACCGTTGACGTACGGATTAACGACCGGGGGCCATTTGTCGACGGTCGGATTATTGATCTGTCTTATGAAGCCGCTCAACGGATAGGATTATTGGGGCCGGGCTCGGCGCCTGTCAAGATAGTCGCATTGGGGTCAATGAAAGAGACTGTGGTTGGCGGAGGCATCCAGCGCCCCCTTGTGCCTGGAGACTTCTATGTGGGAGACTTCACTATCCAGGTTGGCGCGTTTAAGGACAAAAAAAATGCCGTCAGGCTCAGAAACAAGCTGGCAAAAACACATAAAAATCCCCACATTGTGGAATACGAGTGTGTCAAAGGCACTTTCTATCGGGTCCAAGTTGCAAGGTGTAAGTCGCTTGGCCAGGCCAGGAAATATGAAAAGATGATGGAGGCTGCCGGATACCCAGATGCTATTGTCGTCGCTCGTTAGTACCGTTACCGGGTATCGATCTTTTTTCTCAAAATGCCGGAGGTCTTAAAGACGACAACTTTTCTAGCCCGTAACTGTAGGTCACATCGCGTCTGGGGATTGCGACCCCGACGGGCCTGCTTGTCCTTAATCAGGAATTTCCCAAAACCGCTGATCAGTATGTCTTCGCCACTTTCCATGGTCCGTTTCATGATCTCTAGGAGTTGCTCAACCACCTGTCTGGCTTCGCTTTTCCTCAGATCAAGATTCGTGTAGGCCCTATTGATGATCTTGTCCTTAGTAAGAGCCATGAGGCACCCTCCTTTCAACCTGATAAAATAGGATTTCGTTTCTGAGTTGCATCAACTGAATAGTGAAATTAGTTCCAATATGTCTCAAATACAAAGTGGTGTCAAGCATTTATTCGTTGAAGGTGCGGAACAATTGAAGACTGTTTTTATTGATAGAGACGGCGTGATCAATAAGGATCGCCTTGATTATGTCAAGAGCTGGGCCGAGTTTGAATTTCTGCCCGGGAGCCTTGACGCCCTGAAGCTTTTGACCGTCAAAGGGTTTCACATCATTGTGATCACAAATCAATCCATAATCAATAGAGGGCTGGTTACCCGTGCAGGGCTCCAGGAAATCCACAAGAGGATGACGGTCGCTGTGGTTGACCACGGAGGCAGGATAGATGAGATATATTATTGTCCTCATGTTCCTGAAGATGGTTGCAATTGCCGCAAACCAGAACCCGGGCTGATCTGCCAGGCACAAGCTGATCACGGGCTGGATCTTTCCAAGACCTGTATGATCGGAGATAGCTTGAAGGATATCCTGTGTGCGCGACGGGTGAACTGTGGAAGGATCATACTCGTTAGATCCGGTCACGGTAAAGAGACCGAGCGCCTTTGCCGAGATGCCGGCATAAACGCAGACCATGTGGCGGATGACCTGATGTCTGCTGTAAAATGGCTTATTGCAGACTCTCGATAGAGCATTCGACACACGAAAAAGAAAGGAATTATCACGAAAGCACGGAATCTTCTCAAGGCGAAAGGCCGCAAAAATGGAAAACACGAAAAGAGCGTGAGTAACTGGGATGGTTTCATAGCATGTGATGCCTGTATGTGTCGCAGCTCAGGCAACCACCCCCAGTAACTTGATTTCTATGTCTTGTTTCGTGTTTTCGTGATTAATTTTGAATAGTTATTTAACCGCACAGCTCGAAAGATTTCACTTCTTTAATGGGCCAACCGGCCAACGGGCGAACCGGTTAACCGAGTTTTTGCCCGTTTGGCACACATGTTGCTGTTGAAGTTGACAGGTTCTTGAAATAGAAGAATAGAACAATGTTCGAAAAAGGCAAACCACCCGAAAGGGTGGAACGCAACGCCACCGGTCTGACTCTCCAGGGTACTGGGACTGGGTACGGTAGGCAGGGCTGCCTGGCGGATGCAGCTCTTCATGGAAGCTGTGTTTCTCAAGCAAATTATAGGATATGCTATCATGATACGCGTTTGTACTCTTTATAGAAATCCTCGTAACCCAGATCTCCGGGTCCTTCGTCTTTTTGGTTCATGGCAAGATGGCGGAATGAACGGCATGGTGGTCGATTACAGCTTGTATGTGACTGAAGGCGGGTTCACCTGGGCAGTAACTGTGGATACAGGAACGTTTGCCGGTGATACGACGCAAAAACAAGCGCTGTTCGCAGGAAAGATTGGCCGCTATGTTCACTTTGCGCCGGCGATCGACTTACGAGCGAATGGGCAGCCCGTTGCGGGGGAAGAGGTTTGCTGTGGATAATTTTTGTTTAGATATACCCTTTATGGTCCTGTCCACTCGAGTGAATCGCGTGGGAGAAACGGAAAAACGTTTCTTGACTCCTTTTGGCACCATCGACGTGACCTTTAGAAAGGTGTCAAATGGAGACAATCGAACACTCCAGCTAGAGATTGAAGTGGCTGGAGATACTGAAAACTGGATCTTTCATGATCACACAATCATGGAATTCAAATGCGCTCTTCTGCATTTTGTTTGGGGACTATCTCAAAAATATTTGAGAGATGAGGCACTGTTGTGGGACCTCAATGAATCTTGTATCCAAATCGAATGTTCGCACGACAGGGGGGGCTATGCAGGTTCTATTTATAAGGAATCACTTATTTTTTCTCCAGTGAGGGTGAATGATGCCAAGCTTCTTGATCTTGTAGTTGAGCGCCCTGGGGCTGATGTCCAGTAATGTGGCTGCTTCCTTTTGTACCCAAAGACTCTCTTCTAATGCCCCCAAGATCATCTCTTTCTCTTGACTCTTGATAGAGCGCAACTCAGTATGTGAGGTGGATTCCGCTTTGGGTGTCCCCTTGATCGGTTCTGACAATATAATATTTTCTATCTGGACCAGGTGTGATTCCTCAAGAATAGCAGCCCTCTCAATGGTGTTGGCAAGCTGGCGGATATTACCTGGCCAGGAATAGGCCTTTAGAGCTTCCATCGCTTCGGTAGAGAAACCTTCCATGTTTTTCTTCAAATTACTACAGGTTCTGTTCAGAAGAAACGAGGCTAAGGGCTCAATGCATTCTTTTCGTTTTCTAAGAGGGGGCAGATGTACCCTCAACACATTGAGGCGATAGTAGAGATCCTCTCGAAATCTACCTTCCGCTACTTGCTCTTCCGGTTTTCTGTTTGTGGCTGCAATGATCCTGACGTCAGAATGAATGGTCTTGTTTCCACCGACACGCTCAAATGACTTTTCTTCCAATACTCTCAACAGCTTGGCCTGCATAGCAGGGTTCATTTCTCCTATTTCATCGAGAAATACGGTTCCACCTTTGCCCTGTTCTAACCTTCCCACGCGCATCTTGGTGGCACCGGTGAAAGCCCCTTTTTCATGGCCGAACAGTTCACTCTCTAAAAGGGTCTCCGGGATATTCGCGCAATTGATCTTGATGAAGGGCTTCTTGTGTCTGCTGCTGTTGAAATGAACAGAGCCGGATAAAAAGCTCTTCCCTGTTCCGGTTTCTCCTGTAATCAAGATCGTGGAATCGGTTTTAGAGAATTTCTTGAGAGTTGTAATCGTTTGTTTCATGGAAGGACTATGAGCGATGATCCTGTCAAAATCGTAAATGATGTCCTGCTCGTGTCTCAAGTAGTCAATTTCATCCCTCAGATGTCTGTTTTCCAATGCTCGTTCGATGGATAACAGGATCTTTTCCTTCGAAAAGGGTTTTGCGATAAAATCAAAAGCCCCTTCTTTCACTGCCTTGACTATCAAACCGGCTTCCTCAATTTCGCTAATCACCACAACAGGTGTATGAGGATTGACAAACTGGATCCGTCTTAACAGGCTGAAGCTGTCCTCTTGCTCTATTTGAAGACTAAGCAGGACGATTTCGTAGTCTTCTTGCCTCAGCCGTACCGCAACGTCTTTACCGTTGGGCCAAAAGCCAAGATTATGGGGGGGTACAATGGCCTTCTTGAGGTAGTTCAACCATTCTGGATCTTGTTCTATGACAAGTATCTTGGACATCTTACCCTTTACCCTTGATTACGACCTTCACAATTGTGCTTTACAAGTTGTCATAGAGGAATAGAGATTTCTATCTGTTTTTCGTTCACAGCACGTGTGTCGAGCCGTTGGACCCTGGAGATCCATATTTTTGGTGCCGAAGGGGAGACTCGAACTCCCACAGGGATACCCCTACTAGACCCTGAACCTAGCGCGTCTACCAGTTCCGCCACTTCGGCAAGTCGAGAGGCAGAAAAAGAATTGATTTTGTGCTATCGATGAAGTACATATAAGGTCTATATTCATTTGTCAAGGCCCAGATAAAGGATTGAGTATGCAGATTATTAAGGATCTCAAGAATGTTTCCGACCCATTAAAGAACGCCGTTGTGACTATTGGGAACTTTGATGGTGTTCATCTTGGACATCAGGCCCTTTTCCACCAGCTCATTGAAAAGGCAGAAAGCATAAACGGCATCTCTGTAGTAATAACGTTTGAGCCCCATCCCATCAGGGTCATCAATTCCAACAAGCACTTCCCGCTCATAACCCTTTATGAGCAAAAGGTTGAATTGATAGGCACAACAGGTGTTGACACCCTGATATGCATCTCATTTACAAGTGAGTTTTCGGCCATCTCCGCACGGGTTTTTGTCAAGGAAATACTGTGTGACCTGATTGGCATGAAGACAATTATCGTGGGGCAAGATTACTCGTTTGGAAGAGACCGTGAGGGGGATATCTCCCTGCTCAAGGAAATGGCTCCATCACACGGTTTTGAGGTGATCGTCTCAGGATGGATTGGGGTTAATGGCAGTCGCATTAGCAGTACCAAGATCCGAAACCTGGTAAGAGAAGGCAAAGTTGAGGAAACCAAAAAATTATTGGGGCGCCATTATCAGGTGCGGGGAAGGGTTGTCCGTGGCCGCGATAGAGGGGGAAAGTTGTTGGGTTTTCCCACGGCAAATCTCGTGCTATATGATGAACTCTGTCCCAAGGCAGGAGTATATGCCGTGATCGTGGAACACGACGACATACCTTATAACGGCGTGGCCAATATTGGATACAGCCCTACGTTTCAGGAGGGTCAATTCGGCGTGGAGGCTCATATCCTTGATTTTGACAAGGCAATCTATGACCAGCCTATCCGACTAAACTTCGTCCGCCGCCTGAGAGACGAAAAGAAGTTTTCGGGACCTGAGTCCCTGGCAGCTCAGATCAGTCAGGATATTGAAAAGGCCCGGGATCTCCTGGCCAATGAATAGTATAGTATTCTATCTGTCCAAAATCCCGCCGGTTTTTTGACCCTTCCATACGAGGCGATAGATCTGAGTGCGGTATGTCTAGGAACAAAGGAATAATCCTGTCTCTGATATTGGGGCTCTTGCTGTCTGGGATTGCCCTTTATGTTACCTTTGTCAATATCCCACTTCCTGAGTTGGTGGGATATTTGAAAACCGTGAATTACTGGTGGGTAATCCCTGCAGTGGCGATTGCACTGATGAGTTTTATGATCAGGGTAGTCAGGTGGCAGCTTCTCCTCACTCCGGTCAAAAAAACCGGCTTTTGGAGTGCTTACCATCCTCTTATGATCGGATTCATGCTAAACTGCCTTTTGCCTGCAAGGGTGGGAGAACTGGCCCGACCGGCTATTTTCTCCAAAAAGGAAAGGGTTTCATTTTCCAAGGTACTGGCTACTGTGAGCGCTGAAAGGCTCTTCGACGTGGTCGTGCTACTCGTTTCTTTTGTCCTGGTTCTTGCCATTGTTGAAATCAGCCCAACCCTTGATCTTACCTTTGGCAACTATCATCTTAATAGAGGCACACTTGAAATGATCGGAGTGACAACCCTAAGATTGTGTCTTGGATTGACTGTCTGCATTGTCCTGGTAAGTGCCAAACGAAGTCAGAGTCTCATAAAGCGCACTATCCTGAGGCTGCCGGATCTGCTTTTATTTGCCAGCGGCTCCTCTAAGGAAAAGATCAGGGAAAAGCTCTGCGTGAAGCTTGTCAAGGTTGTCGAAAACGTGGCCGTCGGATTTGACCTGTTGAAAAGCCCCAAGAAGGTTGGCCTTTGCCTGGGTCTTTCGTTTCTTGTGTGGGCAGTGGCCGGTGGCTCTTATTACGTGATGGCCTTTGGCTGTCCAGGAATCGAGCTCTCTTTTCTGGAAGTATATGCAACGATGGTGATCCTTTGCATCTTCATTTCGCTTCCATCTGCCCCGGGTTACTGGGGTCTCTGGGAAGCAGGGGGCGTGTTTGGTCTTCTGATCTTTGGTGTCCCTGCCAAGGCGGCCGCAGGGTTTACCCTGACCAATCATGTTCTTCAGATGGTTCCCGTTATCATTGTCGGTCTTATTTCATCGATTATCACCGGCGTCAATGTGGTGCAGGTAGCCCACACAGATATTGAGGGTCGGCCCGCGGAAAGCGGCACCCGGATCGAGATGACGCAAGGCGTCTATTCCGACGAGGTGTCCCGTGAATATCTTGAACAGAAATCCGGAAACTGAAAGAATTGGTGGTGGATTACGTTAGGTCACTAAAGGAGGGATGATTATGAGAGTCATTGGAGCAATGCTTTGGGGATGCCTGGCCCTGATTGTGATGGCCGGGTTCGCGCAATCTGCAGAGGAAAAAGAGGCTATACCGATCATCAAGGTCGAGATGCCTACCTACGACTTTCGTCAAGTTAGCCAGGGAGAGGTAGTAAAACACGACTTTCGGGTGTTTAACCGTGGCAGTGCTCCCCTGGAGATCAAGAACGTCAGACCTGGTTGAGGTTGTTCAGTGGTCCGGTTTGACCGGACCATCCCTCCTGGAGGTGAGGGTAAGATTACGCTGCAAGTGTCAACAAAGGGATTCCAGGGCAATATGCAGAGGAAGGCCAGGATATTTACGAATGACCCCAAGCATCCTCATGTGACCATCACCATGAAGGGGGAAGTATGGGCACCCATCCGTGTTACCCCACGCTATGTACGTCTCAGAGGGGTCTCTGGAGAGAAGATCGAAGAGGTCGTTCATCTGGAAAGAGAAAAGGAAGAGCCGTTGACGGTCAAGCTTGCTTCGGTCTCCATCCCAGATAAGGTTGAGGTCGAACTGGTAGAGATCGCAAAGGGTCGCAGCTATGAGTTGAAAGTCAGAAACAAGCTGGAAAAGGAAACGACATACGGTGGGCAAGTTCAACTGACCACAAACTATCCGGAGAAACCCGAGATAGTCATCAGGATTTCAGGCTATGTTCAGGCTGCCCTTGAGGTAAGACCAAAGACCTTGAGTTTTGGCCGCATTTCAAAAAAACAGCTACAGCAATTACAGAAAGATGGTAGGAACGTAAGGCGACCGGTCATGGTTCTTTTGAACAACGGGAATGACTTGGAAATAAAAAACGTGGAACTGAGAAAATCGCTTTTCAGGGCTATCAGTAAGAAGGTGTCGCCAGGGGCAGTCCAGATCCTCGTTGAACCAGTTTTGGAAAAGCTTAAGGATGGACCAAACACAGATTGTTTGAGGATTCTTACAAACCAGAAGGACCGTGAGGTCCTGGAAGTGCCAATCAGTTTTGAGGTCTTGTAGCGAGGTTTTTTCTGATTGAGAAGTTGCACTTTGGGCACCTTAGGAAAACGCAGTTCATGACCGTGCTGAGTATATAGTCCAATATGAGTCGTTATCGTATCATTTTTATGGGTACGCCGGAGTTTGCAACTCCGACGCTACAGGCCCTCCACAATAGCCACCATGACGTTCTTGCTGTCGTTACCCAGCCGGACAGGCCAAAGGGGCGGGGACGTCGTCTGCTTTGGTCTCCGGCCAAAGAGGTCGCCGGCACATTGGGCTATCCGGTGCTGCAGCCCCTCAGAATCGAGGAACCCTGGTTTATTGAGAAAATCATAGCCCTAAATCCAGACCTCTTTGTTGTGGTCGCTTACGGTCGCATCTTGCCGGGGTCTTTCTTATCGATTCCCCGTCTTGGGGCGATCAATATCCATGCCTCATTGCTTCCCAGGTATCGAGGTCCTTCCCCTGTCCAGTGGGCTATTATCAACGGAGACAAAGAGACTGGCATCACTTCCATGTGGATGGATGAAGGGATGGACACAGGAGATATCCTGCTGAAGTCCAAGGTTTCCATAAAGCCGGAGGACACGTCCCAGTCTCTTCACCGCATGTTGGCAGAGATCGGGGCTCAATTGCTAATCGATACCTTGAGCCGGCTTGAATCCGGGCGCCTTGTGGCAATCCCTCAGGAAAAGGCAGACGCTACTTACGCACCCTTGTTGAAAAAAGAAGATGGACGCATTGACTGGTCCAGAGATGCGAGATCCCTGGATGCCTTTGTTCGCGGGATGAACCCGTGGCCGGGTGCCTTTACATCCCTCTTCGGCAAAAGGCTGAAGATACTGAAGGCCAAGAACTTTGAGAAGCCAACCAAGGAAAAATCTGGTACTGTTTTGGAAGGGTTTCCAGGTGACTTCAATGTGGCCACAGGCCGGGGCGTATTGGCGTTAAAGGAGGTTCACCTTGAGTCTGCAAAGCGCCTTCCTGTCAAGGACTTTTTGAGGGGTTGTCCTGTGTCGCCCGGCACACTTCTCGGATAGGTGGACCTATACCAAATCCTCCTCTACTCCTGTCCGGGTTTGCCCCGGATGGTTGCCTCCCCCCCGCTCCATTCACCGGGCTTCCTTGTTTGCCTTGATGACCACGATATGTACTGTTTTTTGGGAGTACGCCTGAAAAGGACTTGGATATGAGGCGTTTTTTTAAGATCGCGGTCCTGTTGGGTGCTTTCCTTGGGATCTCAGGGATCAGCGGATATCTCACCCTGAGGTTTATCATAAAAAGCGAAGATACGGTCGTAGTCCCGGAGCTTGCGGGAAAAGATGTTGTGTATGCCCTGGACGTTCTCACTGATCTGCAACTGAACATCAAGGTTAGTGGCTTCGAATACAGAACCGACGTGCCCAAAAACCATGTCGCATACCAGGATCCGGGACCGGGTACAGAAGTCAAGAAACATCGCGATGTTCGCATCATGATCTCAAAAGGGCCAAAGACCTTGATGGCGCCGAATCTTGTCGGAATGGATATTCGGCAGGCATATATCATTATGGAAGAAAACGGCTTGTCTCGAGGTGTTTTGTCCCGCACCTTTGGCGAACGCGCTGCTGCAGATGAGGTCATCAGTCAGGTACCCCCCTCCGGAACAGTTGTTATGCGGGGTGATTCCATCGACCTGCTAGCAGGCCTCGGCAGACGACCCGTAACTCATATGATGCCCCATCTGTATGGCCTGGCCCTGGAAGATGCCATAATCATCTTAGAGCGTATGCACCTTGGGTTTGGTCAAATACAATATGTTCAAAGAGATGACCTGCCCAAGGATGTGGTGATGGAGCAAGACCCTCCATCCGGCTACCAGGTGGCTTCCGGGACCCTGGTGAATCTGACCATCAACCGGGCGGAAAAGGGCCGAGTTCTTGATCAGGGGCTAAGCCTGTTTCATCATTGTGTGCCTGAAGGATTTTTGAAAAAGCACATCCGAATTCGCGTAAACGCCTTTGGTATGCTATATGATCTCTATGACGTTTTTGTGGGTGCTGGGGAACACCTGTGGTTTTTGGCCCTACAAGATCCTGGGACCACGGTCTTTGCATATGAGGATGGCGAGCTTGTATTGAGTTATCCTCTTTTGCGGGGGTCCGATGTTTCGCTCTTCCCCGACCTTGAAATAGAACAGCCCAAACGGTAAGCGGAAAAAAGTGTCTGGATTTCTCACATGTATCATAAAGTAGCACAATTCCGTTTTTACGAGGAACTGAATGATTTTTTGCGTCACTCGCAAAAGAAAACATCATTTCCTTATCAGTTTAATGGCAACCCATCGATCAAAGATGCCATAGAAGCCGTGGGTGTCCCCCATACCGAAGTTGATCTTATTCTTGTAAATGGTATATCTGTCGGATTCGATTATCATTTGCTGCATGGAGACCGTGTATCCGTATATCCGGTTTTTGAAAGCCTGAATATCTCTCCGGTGGTCCGGTTGAGAAAAAAGCCTCTGCGCAAAACCACATTTGTTCTGGACGTTCATCTTGGCAGGCTTTGTAGGTTGCTGCGCATGCTGGGATTTGATACGCTTTATAGAAATGATTACAAAGATGCTGAAATCGTTAGTATATCGGTCAAGGAAAAACGTATCATTCTAACACGAGATCGGGGCCTCTTGAAAACAGGAGCTGTGACGCATGGCTACTGGATCAGGTCGACAAAACCGGAAGAGCAAATACGTGAAGTGTTCAACCGGTTTGACCTATTCACACAAACAGAACCATTCCACCGGTGTATGCTATGTAACGGCACAATAGACAGAGTCAACAAAAAAACAATACTGTATCGGTTGTCGGCTGGAACGGCATCTTATCATGATGAATTCTACAATTGCCTGAATTGTGGACAGATTTACTGGAAAGGGTCGCATTTTAATAAGATGAAAGCCTACGTGCATGACTTGACTGGTCAGCGCCTACCCACAAATTTTCCATCAGACGCATTTACGACTTGTGGGAATAGAAAAAGGCCTGTGAGAGAAAGATGAAAGGATATGTTCACGTTTACACCGGTGATGGCAAAGGGAAGACCACAGCGGCTTTTGGGCTTGCCCTGCGCGCCGCAGGAGCAGGACTGAGGGTGTATGTTGCCCAGTTCGTCAAAGGAACGAAGCATAGCGAGCATGTTGCACTGGCCAGACTGTCAGACTCCATTACAGTAAAACTCTACGGTCTCGGCCGCTTTATCAACGGAAATCCTGACGAGAAAGATGTTGAGGCTGCACAGGAGGGTCTCAAAGAGGTTAGAGAGATTATGTGTTCAGGGAAGTATCAGATGATTATCCTTGATGAAGCAAATATCGCTACACACTATAATCTCCTGTCCGTAGAGGCGTTACTGGATTTTATTCGGGCAAAACCAGAAGGCATCGAAATAGTGATTACGGGTAGAATGGCAGCCCCCCAGGTTATGGAAGAGGCTGATCTGGTAACGGAAATGAAAGAGATAAAGCACTACTACCAGAAAGGGGTGCAGGCAAGAGCCGGAATTGAGAAATAAAGTAACTTCTCAAAAAGTCCAGGGCCCCTTAACCACGCCCAGACTGCGTGGAATTCTGTTTTGACCCAGCCCTAAGGTTCGTATGTTAGCAAAGGTCCAATCGGTTCAATAAGCAAATCACTATCACTCACAGTCTGGCGTATTTGATGACCGTATCTCCTTGTTCGACACCAAGGTCTCTGGCAATGACATGACACTTGGCCTTTAGAAGATAGAATATGGGCCGTTGCTCACTGGAGAGTGTTTCGTAGTTTCCCTGTCCTTTGCTGATGATTAGATCAGCTCTTTCATAATGATCAAGAAACTCTTCTGAGCATCTGTTCAAAATGACTCCGGGAGCGTCGCATCCTGAAGAAATGAGTTCTGCCACTTCATCAAGCCCGCTCTTCATGGCATCTTCGACCGTGGCATCATTGATCACGGGCCTATCCCTGACCGCAAATGTTACAGGTTTGGCCATTGTTTCGATAAGGAGCCTGTCAAACACGGTCTCTCCTGCGTTGTCTCCCAAATAGAGGATCTCGCAGGCCCCTTCAAGTTTGTTCTTGAAGGCCTCGTAGTGGTTAGTGCCAGGTTCTTTTCGGATGGTTTCTTCAATGCCTTGTTCCAGTTGGAAGTCGGGGTTGGCGCCAAAGTCGATGATATTTCCTGCTACGGCGAGCCTTACGGCAGTTTCCAGAGGATTCCCTGAGATCTCCACCATCTCGTTCAATGAGGGGTAGAGTGCCAGGGCCTTTTTGATGCTTTCGGCCTTCAGGCTTGCAAAGGGGTCGTCTATGCCCGTTACCTGCCTGACAGTCCTGTAAACCACCCTGCCGGTCTCAGGGGGGGAGCTGTCCAGAGGGATCTGAGAGACAAGCGTTCCGACTCTGTCAAGGACCTCTTTGATCTTTTTCTCGTCATCAATGGCGGCCCTGGCAGCAAAAAGCGCCTGCTTGAAGAAGCAAGGAATACAATCCAGATAGGTTTTCATGCGTTCAGCTTGTTATCTGCTGTTCAGGAATGCGGAATAGCCCTTGTAGGTCATGTAGATATCAGCTTTGCCTGCAATCTCAAAGGGAGAGTGCATGGAAAGAACCGGAGTACCGCAGTCTAAGACCTCCATTCCATAGATAGCCAGGAATTTGGCAATAGTGCCTCCTCCTCCCTCATCTACTTTACCCAATTCACCAGTCTGCCAGACAATGCTGTTTTCGTTGAAAAGTTGTCTGATTTCAGCCAGATATTCGGCGTTCGCGTCGTTCGAGCCGTACTTGCCCCCAGAGCCCCCGAATTTGCTGATGCAAATGCCGTATCCGATCCTGGCTGCATTGCGCTTTTCATGCACATCCTGGTAATCCGGGTCAAGGGCACCGTTTACATCCGCAGAAAGGGCCTTGGAGGACATCAAACAGGACCTCAAAGCCTTTTCTCCGGCCTGCTCTTCCGTTACCTCAAGAAGATCTGCAACAAAGCTCTCCAGAAAACGAGATTTTGCTCCTGTACTCCCGTCGCTTCCGATCTCTTCCTTGTCAATGAATAGCGCCACCGCCGTTGTCTCAGGGGTCTTCAGTTTGTCCACTGCCTCAAGTGTGGCATAGGCGCACACGCGATCGTCGTGGCCATATGCACCAACAAGGCTCCGGTCCAAGCCCACATCACGGGCCCTGCCGGCAGGTACGATCTCTATCTCGGAACTTATAAGGTCTTCTTCGACAATGCCGTAGGTGTCGAAGAGATATTCAAGCACAGCAAGCTTGAAACGCTCCTTGGTTTCATCGTCGCCCAGCGGCAGGCTGCCGACCAACACGTTCAACTTCTCCCCTTCAAAGGCCTCAGATACCTTTTTTTCGTTCTGTACCTTGCGTGAAAGATGCGGCAGCAGATCGGCTATGGTGAAGACAGGGTCATGGTCAGACTCCCCAATCTGCAAGTCAAGATGATTTCCATCTTTCTTGATGACGATACCGTGAATTGCCAATGGTCGAGTCAGCCATTGATATTTCTTGATTCCACCATAATAGTGGGTCTTCAAAAAGGCAAGGTCTACCTCCTCGTAGAGCGGGTTTTGCTTCAGGTCAAGCCGCGGTGAGTCAACATGAGAGGCAATAAGATTCACTCCTGAAATTACTGGTCTCTTGCCGACAACCGCCAAAACAATATTCTTGTTCCTGTTGATCTTGTAAAACTTCCTTCCGCCGTCTGCCTCTGTGATATCCTTGAACCCTTTCTTTTTGGCAAAGGCCTCGATAAGACGCACTGCCTCACGCTCTGTCTTGGCGGAATCGAGAAAAGCCTTGTATCCTTCAGCAAACTCAAAGGCCTTCTTTTTTTCTCCTGGTCCCAGGACATCCCATACAAGCTGGGGCTTGCGGACAAGTCGATTTCTGAGTTCTTCCACCTTCTTTTTGCTCGGGTTGCTTTTCATATCTCTTCGCAATCTCCTTTTCAGCCTAAAGATAATATGTCTTATCGTTCATACAACAGAGAACGTCAAAATGAGTGCGTTATCTTTTCTGTCGCAACAAGCTGCGGGGAATCAAACCCTTCGTGTTTGCCGAGCACGCAGTATTACCTGATCAGCGTTATTGACTTTCAAGGACTAATGTTACCGGCCCATCATTGACCAGCGACACGGCCATCTTGGCCTGGAACTGACCTGTAGCCACGGAGATACCCTTCAATCTAACCCGTTGAACAAAATACTCATAAAGCTCTGCAGCCTTTTCTGGATCGGCTGCCTCAAAAAACGAAGGCCGTCGACCTTTCCGGCAATCACCGAGGAGTGTGAATTGCGGGATGACCAGCATCTCGCCGTCCGTATCAACAAGGGAACGGTTCATCTTGCCAGCATCGTCTTCAAAAATCCTCAGGTGCGTGATCTTGTCTGCCAGATAATCCGCGCCCTTTTTCTCATCAGATCGCGCAATGCCCAGTAGCACAAGGAGCCCATGGCCAATTTGGCCTATAGCTTTGTCACGAACACGGACGACGCACTCTGTAACTCGCTGAACAACGGCTCGCACCTGAAACACCCTGTCCGATGTAAATGTAAATGATATGATCGATGCGGCATCCTTCACGACAAGTCAAAAGTAGTTTACACTTTGTTGATCTTGAATTCTGGCAGTGAAATTTGAAACTTGAAACTTGAAATTGGGAAAAACACAAAGATGTAGATGCGTT
>MAXP01000270.1 GCA_001751085.1 Desulfobacterales bacterium C00003060
AACAACAAAAGGAGAGACCAATATGGCACAGGGCGTTTTGGTGTTTGCAGAACAGGTTGATGGAGGTTTTCGTAAAATTGCCTTTGAGGCTGTGAGTGAAGGGAGGCGCCTGGCCGACACCCTTGGTGGAACGGTAACTGCAGTCGTTCTTGGTTCCGGTGTAGACGGGATTGCCGGAGAGCTGGGAAAATACGGCGCTGACAAGATCCTTGTGGGTGATGACCCGGTCTTAGCAGACTATACGACTGAGGCTTACACGAATGTGCTTTGCGACGTTGTCAGGGATAACGATCCCGGGATTCTGCTGTTGGGGGCTTCAAGCCAGGGCAAAGACCTGTCTGCGCGGCTTGCAGTGCGCCTGGGGGTTGGCCTTGCCATGGACTGCATTGCCTTGAAACTTGATGGGGGAAAGCTCATTGCTACGAGACCTATGTATGGAGGCAAGGTTCTTGCCGAGGTAGCCCTGCAAGGGCCACCGCAGATGACAGCCATACGTCCTAATGTAATGGAGATTGAGGAGGTAGCAAAGGCAGGTGATGTGGAAAGGGTTGCTGTAAACACAGGTGTGGTCAGGACGCGGGTTGTGGAAAAGAAACTGGAGACCGGTGCCAAGGTGGATCTGACTGAGGCCGATGTCATTGTGTCAGGCGGACGCGGTATGGGAGGTCCTGACTTTAGCGTCCTTGAGGATTTGGCCGAGGTCTTGGGTGGTACGGTTGGGGCGTCAAGGTCAGCGGTAGACGAGGGTTGGCGCCCCCATTCTGATCAGGTTGGCCAGACTGGAAAGATAGTCTCCCCGAACCTTTACATTGCTTGCGGGATTTCAGGGGCCATTCAGCACCTGGCCGGCATGGGTTCCTCTAAGTATATTGTGGCCATCAACAAGGATCCAGAGGCACCTGTTTTCAAGAGGGCTGATTACGGTATCGTGGAAGACCTCTTTAAGGCTGTCCCTGCTATTACGAGCGAGTTGAAAAGACTAAGAGGATGACATTATGTTGCCAAAGACTACTCGTCCTTAGGGTTTCAGGTGCCGTTGTATGAATGGCCTGAAGGAACAGATCTCGGAAGCGGTCAGCCAAGACTTGATTGAAATAGAGGTCGCCCTTACCAAAAACCTCAAACCTTATCTTCCTGTGGTTTCACATGTTGCAAAATATATCATGTTCAGCGGCGGCAAAAGGATACGTCCCCTTCTTATGGTGTTTTCAGCACGGCTTTGCGGTTACAATGGAGACTATGATAAGACCCTTTCAGTTGTCTTTGAGTACCTCCATGCAGCCACCCTGCTTCATGATGATCTGGTTGACGGTGCCGATATAAGGCGTGGTAACCCTGTCGCCCATTCGATTTGGGGAAATCCTGCCACGGTTTTGGTCGGTGATTTCCTGCTGGCCCGTTCCATTGCCATTGCAGCAGAAACGAATTCCGTTCCAATCGTAGATGTCCTTGCCCGAACAACAGCCCAAATGTCCGAAGGAGAGATCCACCAATTATTGCACCGTGGAGATCTGGCTATAGAGGAAACAGATTACATGGAGGTGATCACGCGCAAGACTGCCTGCTTGATTCAAGCAGCCTGTCAAGTAGGGGCTTTGCTTGCAGAATCCCCAGGAAAACAGGTGCAAGCATTGGCCAACTATGGGTATCACTTGGGCGTGGCCTTTCAGATGGTCGACGATCTTCTTGACTATACAGCGGACACTGTGGTGCTTGGAAAGGTTACTGGAGCGGATCTAAGGGAAGGGAAGCTGACGCTGCCTGTCATCTATGCCCTGAATCGTGCCACCGCAGAAGATCGCACGCGTCTGGAAACCATCATTCGAGATGTCGATATGGCAGAGGCGGATTTTGAGACTGTACTGGGGTTGATTAAGAAGTACGGCGGTATTAAATACACCAGAGACCGTGCCCAAGAGCATATCGAACAAGCAAAGAACTCGATAGATATATTTGATGCCTCAAAGTCCAAGACATTCCTAAAGCAGTTGGCCGATTATGTCCTAGTCCGGGAGATGTAGTTGCTTTTTCCTGGGCTTCTTCAGTAAGGGGGCTGCTTGCGGTAATCGACGCACAATCCAGATAATTATGGGCCGCGGGTAACAACACCTGTGGTTTTTTTTCGTAGCTTGCTAAGAAGTTTGGGCCGGTAGTCTGTCATCATGACTTCGACTGTACGCCGGCTTTTTGAGAAGTTACTTTTTTTGGTCACAGGGAGCTTACAGGGAGGGACCAATGGAAAAGATCTTCGTTTTTGACACCACTTTGAGGGACGGTGAACAGATCCCGGGGGCATGCCTTAACCCACGAGAAAAACTGGAGATCGCCTTGCAGCTTGCACGTTTGCAAGTGGATGCCATTGAGGCCGGGTTTCCGATCTCATCTCCAGGGGATTTCAAGGCCGTCAAAACCATAGCGGAACGGGTTAAAGGTCCGACCATTGTGGCACTTGCCCGGGCGGTCCGCAAGGACATTGAAACGGTCTGGGATGCCATAAAAAAGGCTGAAAGGCCACGCATTCACGTATTCCTGGGAACCTCGGATATTCACATCCAGAAGAAGTTTGGGCTTGACCGGGAGAAGGCATTGGAGAGGGGACTTGAGGCTTTGAAGTTTGCAAAATCCCTTTGCCCTGATGTTGAGTATTCAACTGAGGACGCCTCACGTACAGACCCCGATTATCTGGTTCAGGTCGTAGAACAGGTGATTTCCGCTGGTGCCACGGTTGTAAATATCCCGGATACTGTGGGCTATGCGGTACCCGAAGAGTTTGGCAGGCTCATCGCTTATTTGAAGACAAGGGTTTCAAATATCGACAAGATCGTGCTCAGCGTCCACTGCCATAATGATCTCGGTCTTGCCACGGCAAACACCTTGGTTGCCGTAGAAAACGGGGCAAGACAGGTGGAGTGTACCATCAACGGCCTTGGAGAAAGGGCGGGGAATGCCTCCTTAGAGGAAATTGTCATGGCCATTAAGACCCGGAAGGACTATTTCAGATACTGCACCACGGTGAACACCCCGGAAATCATGAGGACCAGCAAGTTGGTTAGCAGGTTGATGGGGATACCGGTCCAGGCCAACAAGGCCATTGTGGGCTCGAATGCCTTTTCCCATTCCTCCGGCATCCACCAAGATGGAATCCTCAAAGACCGTTCCACGTATGAAGCTATCCGCCCTGAAGAGGTGGGGATCACCGAACACTCAGTGGTGCTTACGGCAAGATCGGGCAGACATGCCCTTAAACACAAGATCTCAGAGATGGGCTATGAGCTTCAGGAACAGGAATTTGAGATTCTTTACAATCAGTTTCTCTCTGTTGCCGACAAGAAAAAGCGGGTCTATGATGATGACGTGGCTGTAATAGTCCAGGACGTGATCTTTGCACATTTGGATCAGAGCGGACTATACAGTCTTGCATCATACAAGATAACAGCGGGCAATGGAGATACTTCTGAGGCCAGGGTGAGACTGCAACGGGAAGAGGAGGAAGTCATTCTGGAGGCGAGCGCTCAGGGCGATGGGCCTATCGACGCTATCTTCAAGGCCATTGACAAGATTGTGGGTGCCTATCACAAACTTGAGGAATTTCAGGTCAAGGCTGTAACCGAGACCAAGGAGGCCATGGGTGTTGCTACTGTGATGGTGTCTCGCGGGAGTTCTCGTGCTCTGGGCCGGGGATCAAGCACAGATATACTCAAGGCAAGCGCCAGGGCTTATGTACAGGCCATCAACCGGATTTATCGGCTGCTGCAGCGCGATTCTGATGTCAGCCCCGATAAGAATACAGTGCCTCAACCGCAATAGCGAATCTTCCGCCGATAGCAGCCTTTAGGGTATCCTCTCAATAACCTGAGCCGACAGGTGGACAAAAGCTGAAAGCTCAAGGCTGAAAGGAAGAAAGGCTAAGAGTATTGGATCTAATTGTGTTGCTTTGAGCTTTCAGCTTGCCCGGTTTATCCGGGCCAGGCTCGCTTATGATGTTTTCAAACCTGATTGACTGTCGGCGGACTCCGTTTCAGGAGATTTCCCCGAATTTTTTGAGAAGTTCCCGCTATTTGGCAAGCATTTTGCCAAGCTCAGGCCTTGTTCCGGCATTTGATCCAGAACCTTTCTAACCGCGTCCTTC
Source organism: Desulfobacterales bacterium C00003060 (assembly GCA_001751085.1). Lineage (GTDB taxonomy): Bacteria > Desulfobacterota > Desulfobacteria > Desulfobacterales. The sequence continues at coordinate 4,130 of MAXP01000270.1, forward strand.
AACATGCTGTTTGGCATTTTTTCAATGGATTTCTTTCTAATGTGGGGCGGAGCATAGAATAGAGACCTTGTAATGAGATCCGTTGCAGCATGGATTTCTCTTTCTGTCGACTTCCCTGTTTCAAACCTTTCTTTCATAAGTTGTTCCATCCAGGACTGCATTCTTTTTATTTCCACTTCATTTTCGTTTTCAATGGTTTCTTCCCTGATTTTTAACCATGCTTGAATTTCTTGTGGATCAAAAATGTCAAGGTATACTTTTATTCTATCCAATAGGCTTTTTTGTGAGGCGAGGTGTCTTTCCAGGATCTTTATGCGACCCATTTGATACCATCCCGAAATAATCAACCCTGCAATGAGTATGATGCTAAATGCTATTTCCATGATCATTTTGCTTTGACCCAAATTGAGCGATTTCTTATGAGATGTGTTGCAGCCGCAGGCTTTAGCCTGCGTTTATCAAAACAGGCTGGATGAATCCGGATTTGTCCCAACCTATAGCTTTTCAGAAAAATACTTGCAAATTTGCGGGATGAATGGTTGTAACTTCTGAATAAGTCCGGGTAACAGTCACTGGATTCCGGCTTTCGCCGGAATGACGATTGGGTATAAGCGCCTGTCATTCCGGCGAAA
>MAXP01000271.1 GCA_001751085.1 Desulfobacterales bacterium C00003060
AGAGATGAGTCTTTTCTTTGCCTCTAACCTCCAACCTCTGAATGCAACAGACTACTGACTACGGACAACAGACTTTAGAAAAGCGCAGATTGTGGCCGTGTGAAGTATACACCATCCAAACAGGGGCTATTCCCATTCAATCGTGCTCGGTGGTTTGGAGCTGATATCGTAAACAACACGATTGATGCCTTTTACCTCATTGATGATTCGGTTGGATATCCTTCCAAGGAGTGAATGGGGGAGTCTGGCCCAATCTGCGGTCATGGCATCAATGCTGGTCACCGCCCGAATCGCCACAACGTGTTCATATGTCCTTCTATCCCCCATAATTCCCACTGTCCTGAGTGGCAGGAGCACTGCAAAAGACTGCCACAGTTTCTTGTAAAGGCCCTTTGCTTTGATTTCCTCAAGCAGGATAGCATCTGCCTTCCGCAAGATGGAAAGCCTTGCCTGGGTGACATCACCTATAACCCGGATGGCCAGCCCTGGACCTGGAAACGGTTGCCTCCAAATGAGATCTTCAGGGAGGCCGAGTTCTTTTCCAAGGACACGCACTTCATCCTTAAAAAGGTGCTTGAGGGGTTCAATGAGTCTGAGCTTCATCTTCGTTGGGAGCCCCCCAACATTGTGATGCGATTTTATTACAGCGCTGGGGCCCCCGAAGGCCGACCGAGACTCAATAATGTCTGGATAAAGGGTCCCCTGGGCCAGGAACTCTATCCCTTGAAACTTGCGCGCCTCGTTTTCAAAGGCCTCAATGAAAGTGCGCCCAATAATCTTTCGTTTCTTTTCAGGATCAACAACCCCCTTCAAGCCCTTCAGAAACCGTCGCTTCGCACTGACGAATCTCAAATTCATCTTAAAGTGTTTCTTGAAAAGCCTCTTGACCTGCTCTCCCTCACACTGTCTCAAAAGGCCGTTGTCCACAGAGATGCACGTCAATCGGTCTTTAATAGCCTGGTGAAGCAGAAGGGCAGTGACCGAGGAATCCACCCCCCCGCTCAGCCCCAGGATCACCTTCTTGTCACCAACAAGCGCCCCTATCTCATGGACGGATTCTTTGATGAAAGACTTCATTGTCCAGGTCTTCCTGCAGCCACAGATTCGGAAGAGGAAGTTCTTCAGTATTTTTTTCCCCCTCGGTGTATGAGCAACTTCAGGATGAAACTGCAGTCCGAAAAACCTCTTTGTCAGGTTTTCTGTGGCCGCTATCCTGGTGTTTTGTGTCGACGCTGTAACCCTGAACCCCCTGGGAAGCCTGGCAACGGTGTCGCCATGGCTCATCCAGCATGTGGTCTCTTCTTCGATTCCATGGAAAACGGACGTGGGGTTTTTTATGTGGAGTTCGGCAAACCCGTATTCTCTTGCCTCTCCCATCTTCACTTTGCCCCCCAGGGCATCTACTATGTACTGCATCCCGTAGCAGATACCAAGGACTGGAATACCAAGATCAAAGATGGCCGGGTCCGTTTTCGGACTGGCTTCCTCATAGATGCTTGCCGGCCCTCCTGACAGGATGATCCCTTCCGGGGCTAAAGCAACAATCTCGTCAGGGCTGATCCAGGGTGGTTCTATCCGACAATAGACCTTGTGTTCACGCACGCGCCTTGCAATGAGCTGGTTATACTGGGAGCCGAAGTCAATAATTAAGATCATTTTTCCTTATTCTTACTGTGATTCCTTCCCGGCGCGACGCAGGGCTATGAAGGGAATATTCACTTTACATCCCCAACCCGGGTTAGTGTTTTCACACCGTCCACGCTGACCTATGACATCAGAGAAACAAGAATTCAAGCCTCAACGACTTCCTGTGAGTGTGAAGAATAAGACAAGTAAGCTGAGATTTCTGAAGGTGGTATGAACCAGAAAGCGTGTGCCATGCTTCTGCCCAGCACACGCTTCAGGGTAAAGACGGTTAGCCTTTAACGTCTATCTTTCTTGTCTTAGCAGTCTCCAGTTTGGGAAGGGTGATTTTCAGCACCCCGTCTTTGCAAGTTGCATTCACGTTGTCAGCTTCGACCTCGAAGGGAAGTCGTATTGTCCTGGAAAACCTCCCGTAGCATCTTTCAACGATATGATAGTTCTCATTCTCGTCTTCTTTTTCCTGCTTTTTCTGCCCTTTGACGGTCAGTAAGTTGCGTGACAGGCTGATGTTGATGTCCTTCCGGTCCATACCCGGGACTTCAGCCTTAACGATCAACTCCTTTTCTGTTTCAGACACGTTTAAAGCAGGAGTAAAACCTGTTTCTTTTGAGAACGGGCTTGGGAGCTCGAAATCCTCAAAGCTCCGACCAAAAAAATCCACATCAGGACGATTAATCCATCTACTTCGTCTTAGTATTGGAAATATTGCCGTCATGTCTGACACCCCCTTTCAAAGTTACTACAGGTACTTATAGTATTTCGGATTTCCGATTTCGGCCTGCCCTGGCGCTCGCTTCATATATGCAACCACAGAGCCTATTGGCCAGGTCTGGGCCAGGGATTGCGGAGTTAAGCTCCATATCATTTTAGCATAATTTCACATGCTTATCAGGACCATTCATAAATTCTCAATAACTCAGGGTAAGATGCCTGGATTCCGGCTTTCGCCGGAATGACGTTTGGATGTAACTGCCAGTCATTCCTGCGAAAGC
>MAXP01000272.1 GCA_001751085.1 Desulfobacterales bacterium C00003060
CCTCTGACTGATTCGGCATCGCCTGCCGTTGCGACCCGGTACCCCTCAGAGATCAGTTCTTCGGAAAGGAGCTCCCGAACGCATTGCTGGTCATCAACAATCAGAATCTTCGACATCATGCCCTCCCCATCGTGTCAGTCTATAGTATTTCGGCCTGCCCTGGTGCTCACTTCATAATGCAACCACAGAGCCTATTTCCTGCGGCCTTTGGTCCTTTGTGGATCATATGACAATTTTTATGTGACTTGTACATAGGGGAAGGCACTCATTTTTATGGGGGAAACTCCTAATAGGTGGGAATTTATCCCGGGTGTGATAGGGAAAGTGACCGGTGGGGAGAGTTTCTGTTGGAGGCTTAGCCCTTCCAGAGATCCACATCGATCAGGCCGAGCCTGGCCGCATATCGAACCAATTCGATGCTGCTGTGAATGTCAAGCTTATTCATAATGTTGGTCCGGTGGTTCTCAACGGTTTTGGGGCTGATGAAAAGCCTTTCTGCAATTTTCTTGGCGGGAATCCCCTCGGCCAGCAGACGCATGATCTGTTGCTCGCGGGGGGTCAGGGCCTCATACCTCGCATTCGTGATCTTTACTTCCTTTTCAGGAAATTCCATAAGTTTCTTCGCCACCTTGAGGGACAGAGCGCTGTCCAGGAAATATTCACCTCTTGATACGGCCTCTAGCCCCTGTATGAGCCTGTCAGCGGCCGATTCCTTCACCACATACCCTGTGGCCCCTGCCCGAAATGCCTCACTGATATAATCGATTTTGGAGTGCATGCTGACAATCATGACACGTGTTTTCGACAAAAGGCTTCGTATGTTGCGGGTGACGTCAATACCACTTTGATCCGGCAGGGATAGGTCCATCACCACCACGTCCGGCTTGAGTTCCCTGGCCATCCGGAGTCCTTCTTGTCCATCTCCGGCTTCCCCGACCACCTCAAACGTGGTGCTGGCTGACACAAGGGACTTGAGCCCTTCCCTGAAAAGGGGATGGTCGTCAACAGTCAGAACGGTCTTCTTTTTGCCCACTCTTTTTCCCCTTGATAGGAACCTCTATAAGAATTTTTGTGCCCTGCATGGCGCGGGATTCAATCCTCATTTTTCCGCCAAGAAATGCCACCCTTTCTTCCATGCTCCCAAGTCCCATACGTTTTTCACTGAGCGCTGAAACGTACCGGTTCTGAACGTCAAAACCTTTCCCATTGTCTTCCACGCGGAGAATAATGTTAGGAAAAGAGGCAACCAAGCGGATAGTCGCATCGGTTGCGTCAGCATGTTTCTTGACGTTGCGGAGTCCTTCTTGAATCAGGCGGTACAGGGTAATGTCAGTATCAGAATCAAGTTTCAAATCCTCTATACCTGCCGTAAAAAAATCAACCTTAACCCCTGTCCTTGCAAAGAACTCATCGCAATACTGGTGGACGGTCTGAACAAGCCCGAGCTGATCCAGGCTGGTGGGACGCAAGCCATAGGCCAGATCTCTGAGAGTTACTATAATTCCATGAACCATTTTGGAGAGTTGGGCCACCCTTTGCCTCGGCCCAGAAGGGACTTCAGGCTGATCATGAAAAAGGGTGTCAAGGCCAATTTTTAGGGCGGAAAGGTCTTGGCCCACCAGGTCGTGCAGGTTATGAGAAAGCCTCTGCCGTTCGTTTTCTTGTGCCCTCATGAGTTGTTGCGTGAGACCACGAATATGTTCTTCGCCCCGTATGCGTGCAGTAATATCCCGGTTAATACCCCGGTAGCCCACCAAGTTACCTGCCTTGTCGAAAAGGGGAACGCCCCTGACCTCTAAGATGATTATACGTCCGTCCTTGTGAATATAGCGGTTGTCAAGGTCCGAAATCGGTTTCCCCTGCCCCATGGTTTGAAAGGTAGTGGGTCCTAAGGCCCCCCTTTCTTTCTGAGAGAAGAAATCATAAAAGTACTTGCCGAGCATGTAGTCAGGGCGATAACCTAATATTGTTTGAACGGCAGGGTTGGAATAGACATATCTACCTTCTGCGTCCAGTTCCCATATCCAGTCGGATGCACTTTCGGCCAGATCTCGAAATCGTTTCTCAGATTTGCGCAGAGACTCCTTAAGTTCCTGTTTGCGAACCACCTTCTCAATCACATTGGATAGCAGAGTATAGAAACGCGGGACTTTAACCAAATAATCCCAGGCTCCCAGTTTCATGGCCTTGACAGCAAGAGCCTCATTCCCGTGACCAGTAATCATGATGACCGGGATATCCTTGTTCTTTCGATTTAAAGCTTCTATAAATTCGATACCATTCATGCCGGCGGCCATGGAGTAATCGGTGATGACGACATCCGGGGTGATCTCATCCAGCCTTTCAAGGCAAGCGCCGGCTTCCTCGAAGTGATCGACCGAGGCAAGCGGGAATTTCTCACCAATGGCCCGTTTCATGAGCTGAAAGTGCGGTTTTTCATCATCAATGATCACAACCTTCAATGGCTTCATCTCCTGAATCCTTAGGGACCTCACTCCCACCCAACCCCTCCCCCTTCTATCTTATCACCGAATTTTCCACGGTTAAAAAGATAGTCGAGCGCCTCTTCTCCGTTAGTCAAGACATCAATCCTGTTTGCATTGCCTGCCTTTCGGATCGCCCGCTTGGTAAGTTCAGCATGGGGTTCCTCATCTTCAATAAACAAAATGTGGGAAGGCTCATAATCCATGTTCAATCCTCCTTGTCTTTGAGGGTGAAGTAAAATGTGCTTCCTTTCCCGGGCTCTGATGTAAGCCAGATTTTGCCGCCGTGGTTTTCGATGATTTGCTTCACAATCCTCAGGCCTATCCCGGTTCCCTCTGCGAGCTGTTTTGCGGATGGGAGGCGTTCGAAGGTTTGGAAAATCCTGTCAAAGTACTTTTCCGGAATACCGATGCCGTTATCGTGGACAAAAAACGCCTTCTGGCCATTGTGTTCTTGGACTCCTATATCAATGCGCGGGTTAGGATTGTCTTTTCCGATATATTTGACCGCATTGGCTAACAGGTTGTCCACAGCCTGACCCAATCGTTTTCTTCGGCCATATACGATCGGGAGATTATCCTGGACATTCACTGCAATACCCCGAGCCCCGGCTTGAGGTTGAAGCGCTTTCAAGGCATCTTGCACCAGCCTGGCAAAAGGGAACTCTCTCTTTATTTCCGTTAGACGCCCGATGCGTGAGAGTTCTATCAGGTCGTTGATCAAAAGTTCCATCTTCTGGGCGGCATTGCTGATGTACATGATGTGTTTTTTGCCTTCTTCTGAGAGGATGTCCCCGAAATCTTCTTCCAAGGCACCAATGAAACCATCGATAGTGACGATAGGCGCTTTGAGATCATGGGAGACCGAATAAACAAAGGACTCAAGCTCTGCATTCTTAGCAGCGATCTCGGCAAGCAACTCCTCCAGCCTGTTTTCGTTTTCTCGCAATGCGTCCTCAATTTTCTTAAGGTCTGTGATGTCGCGGGCTGCGGCAAACACCCCAGCTACATCTCCTTTCAAGTCATGGTAAACTGAGGCATTATATAGAACAGACGTGACTTTTCCATTACGATGTCTAATCTCCAATGGATAATCACGGACATGGTCCTCACTGAATACCTTCAGGTAGCCCGGACGTGCCTTCTGGGGGTCAGTGAAATAGTCTGAGAAATCCGTCCCTATAAGCTTGTCACCGGGATATCCGGTGATCAACTCGGTTGCGCGGTTCACGTCTGTAATCTTGCCCTCAGAAGAAATGGTCACTAAGGAATCCGGACTGGCCTCAACTAGTCCCCTCGTGTATCGTTGTAATTCTCTCAGGGCCGCCTCCGCCTTCTTGCGCTCAAGGGCTTCTTGCTCTAATACCTTGATCTTTTGTTCCAATTCTTCATAGGTGGGTTTGTTAGCCATTGGAGCGTGCTCCCAAGAGGTAATGTGACCACTATGGAACTAAAATCATCCGGCAAATCAGAGATCTTTGATTTGCGTGGAAAAAACATGTTAGTCTTACAGACTCTGGTTCGGGACAACCTGTGTCAATGGCCACTTGTCCGTTCTGAGAACAGACAATCCTTTTTGCCACACCAGGTGGCGTTTGAAACCATTTATCCGTGTCAACCTAACACTATTTGATGCAATTTGGCAACCCGGCATGCAGCAATTCTAATTTTGACCATAAGGTCCATAAAACACAGGGAACTGGAAATCCGAAGATTCCCCGCAGCTTGCTGCGGGGAGCTTCAATTTTGTGAATTTGGTCATTGTTGCGGCTGACGCCTTGAGAACATCACGAATTTCGATATTCGAATTTCGAGTTTTTTGAATTCGAAACTGAAGAAATTCCAAAATTAGAATTGGTGGACGCATGAGAGTTTTGTTGACTAAGCAATGCATTAGATGATAGTATTAAAATTAGAACTTTTCTCATAAAGGAAAGACATCCTAAGGACGCTCTTATTATGACTCTTGCCAACAAAATTACCATATTGCGGATTATTCTTGTTCCGGTTTTCATTGTATTCACGATTCCGGATGCAACTTGGGCCAGGTTTGTCGCCGCTTCAATCTTCGTGCTGGCCTGTGTCACAGACCCCTTGGACGGGTACTTTGCTCGAAGCCGTAGAGAGGTCAGTGTGCTGGGGACTTTTCTTGACCCCCTGGCCGATAAATTGCTTACCATGAGCGCTTTTATAGTCATGGTGAAGTATCAGATCGTGGCAGCGTGGATGGCGATTATTATCGTTGGGAGAGAGGTTTCGATCACCGGGCTCAGGGCCATAGTTGCTCAGCAGGTAGGCGACGTTATCGAGGCTAACCGATGGGGAAAAATAAAGACATTGGTGCAGATGATAGGTGGCAGTATCCTGCTTTTTATGATCCCTTCTGGTGATTGCAGTGCCGAAGTAAGCCTTAGGCTCCCCCCTATTGCCAATTTCATCATGTCGGTCATATTAGCCGCCACAGTTTGGTCTGGATGGGTATATATAAGGGAATACAAGGCCTATTTTAGTGGTTCCCAAAACAAACCCCTCTAATTTGGCCATTTTTTGGAAACTCTGCAAATACAACGAGTTATAAATGGCGATTTGCCGCGTTTTTCACCCCCACCGCGGCCCTCCGCCATTAAGGGGGTGGGTGTTATAGCTGAAATATCAATACGTTAGTCCCCTCTCCCCAGGCGGGAGAGTAGTAGATCATTTTTGAAAACCCCCTTTTTGGAGATCGTATGGAAAGACTAAGAGTACCCCTTGTGGCAATTCTTGGGTTTATGTCCGTCATAGCAGCATCTCTATCTCTGCCTTCTAATGCTCTTTGTGAATCCTCTGACCACTATGCCGCCGCACGCCGGCGTATGGTTTTGTACCAGCTTAAGGCACGTGACATCACAAGCCCTAAGGTGCTTGAGGTCCTGGGCACGGTTAAGCGGCACCTCTTTGTAGGTCCTGAGTTTGCTTCTCAGGCGTACGCCGATCACCCCCTTCCTATCGGAGAAGGTCAAACCATCTCTCAGCCGTACATCGTGGCCCTGATGACACAAACATTGGATGTCAAGCCCGGAGAAAAAGTCCTTGAAATAGGCACTGGTTGTGGTTATCAGGCGGCTGTGCTCAGTCATTTTACGGACCACGTCCGGAGCATAGAGATTCGAAAGGATCTGGCCGAAAGTGCCTCAAGACGGCTTAAGGCCCTGGGCTATGAGAATGTCGGGGTCAAACACGGGGATGGATACTTTGGATGGCCTGAATATGCCCCATTTGATGCGATTATGGTCACGGCAGCGGCTAATCACGTTTCCCCTTTTCTGCTGGACCAGCTCAAGATGGGCGGCCGTCTTCTCATCCCGCTGGGAAGCGCCACATACCATCAAACCCTCACAAGAATCACCAAGACCCCAAAAGGAAACGAAGTGGAACACTTACTGGGGGTCGTATTTGTGCCGATGGTGGGAAAGATTCTGGAGGAGTAACATCCAATCTGCAGTCCGTTATTTTATCCCCCTGAAACGTCCTGGAAGTGTAACTCAAGAAGTCCGGGTAATGTCCCCATAAGCGCTAAGTTATTTTTGTGCCGGATGGACTAATGAACATCGTTCATCATGCGGGCTACGATTGTGCCTGACGGCTTGAGAACATTACACATCGTGCCCATAATTCTAATTGTGAGTGAGGCTGACTGAGTTTTTTAGTGAACAAAAAATTGTAATTTCTATCTTGATGTGCTAAACTTTTAATATGTCTAAAGAGTTGATCGTGAATGCTACGGACCACGAAACGCGAGTCGCCTTTGTAGAAGACGGCAATCTTAGGGAACTCTTCATTGAAAGACCAAAGGAGTCTGACATTGCAGGCAACATCTACAAAGGGCGGGTGGTTCGGGTGCTTCCCGGGATGGAGGCAGCTTTTGTTGATATAGGGCTTGAGCAGGCAGCTTTCATCTATGTGGGCGATGTTGTGGACCATTTCCGGGAGTATGAATATCTTATGCAGGCGCTTCCAGAGGAGGAAGAAAACGGTCTCACAGACCTTGCAGGGAAAAAGCGCCCCCCTTGTCTAGACCAGGAGTTCATGATTGAGGATCTCCTCCATGAGGGACAAGAAATAATAGTCCAGGTCTCAAAGGCCCCTATTGGAAACAAGGGATCCAGGATCACAAGCAGGGTCTCACTGCCGGGTCGTTACCTGGTCCTCATGCCTACAACCGACCACATTGGGGTTTCCCGGCGCATAGAAGATCAAAACGAGCGAACACGGCTCAAAGAGATTTTGGCAGGCATCCGTCCTGATAACTATGGCGTTATTGCAAGGACTGTAAGTGAGGGGGGCGACAGGGATAAGCTTGCCAATGAAATGGACTTTATAGTCTCACTATGGATGGATATTCAAAAAAAAGCGACCAACGGTCCTGTGCCGAGTCTGTTGCACAAGGAATTAAATGTGACCCTCCGGGCGGTTCGGGACCTCTTTACCAACGAAATCGACAAGCTGGTCATTGATTCCAAGCCGGAATATAAGGCAATCTTGAAATTCTTGGACACATTCATGCCAAGACTAAAAGCCTCAGTGGAACTGTATGAGGCGAGTGAGCCTGTTTTTGATGCTTACGACCTTGAATCGAAGATATCCCGTGCTCTCAAGAAGAAGGTCTGGCTCAAATCCGGGGGATATATTGTCATCGAACATACTGAAGCCTTGGTGGCAATTGACGTCAACACGGGCAGGTACGTAGGAAGACAGAATCTAGAGGACACGATCCTCAAGACGAACCTTGAGGCGATCAAGGAGATCGCCTATCAGATTAGACTTCGAGATGTCGGCGGGCTAATCATTATTGATTTTATCGACATGGAAAAAAAATCGAATCAGGAAAAGGTATTCAATGTTCTGAAAGAAGCCCTCAAGAAGGACCGAAGCAAGACCCATGTGCTTCCAGTATCTGAGTTAGGGCTTGTCCAGATGACACGAAAGCGAACCCGTGAGGCCCTGAACCGCATGCTTTGCGAACCATGCTTCTATTGTGAGGGCGAGGGTTATCTCAAGTCGAAGCGCACCATTTGCTACAATATCTATCGTGATATGCGCCGGGAGTCCGGCGAAATGCTGGCTTCACAAATCACACTGAAGGTCCACCCGGATATTGCCGAACTGTTTCTGGGGGAAGAGAGTTCCCTTGTAGGTTCCCTCGAAGTGGCCCTGAGCAAAAAAATAATTCTTCGGCCCGATCCGCGTTTTCATCTGGAGCAATACGAGATGTATGAAATGCACAAGATTAACCTTGACAGTGGGGATTGATTATCTATAATTGCCAGAATTCCCCATTTTTTAGAGTGATTATCAGACAACATTGTAACTTCTCAATAACTTATTGAGAAGTTACGCAATATTTGGCATCCTTCATTTTTCAGTTAACACATTTGGGTAATTCATCGTAGGTTGGGTTGAGCGAATATTATTGTTGGGTTTCGCTATTTGATAATATTATCTTTAAAAGCGCATAGTTATGTTGTTTTTGCAAAACAAGCGAAACCCAACATTTATGACCGCTCAACCCAACCTACGATAAAAAGTGTAATCTACTGTTAGGCTGTTATGAAAGATGCCCAATATTTCAGTCAATTATTGGCTTGGAAAGGTTATTATCATGTACGCTGTAATATCTACTGGAGGCAAGCAGTATATGGTTTCGGAAGGGCAAACGGTAAGGATTGAAAAGATCCCTGGTGAGATAGGTGCGCCTGTTTCCTTTGACCGTGTACTCATGCTTTCCAACGACCAAACGGTTAAGGTGGGTCAGCCCACACTTGCCGATGTGGCTGTGACAGGTCATATTGTGGAACAGGGAAAGGCAAAAAAAATCATTGTTTTCAAGTACAAACGGCGGAAGGGCTATCGGAAAAAGCAAGGCCATCGGCAGCAGTACACTGCGCTTAGGATCGATTCCATCGGACCTCTTGAATCTCCGGATGTCTAAGTGGTCAAACAGGGTGATATATCAATCCTAACAAGAAGTTAACGAATAGAGTAATCAATGCTTTGATGGACTCTGAATATAGAAAAGCCATGAAGGAGCAACAAGGATATGGCACACAAGAAAGCAGGTGGGAGTTCACGCAACGGCCGTGACAGCGCCGGTCAGAGGCGTGGTGTAAAGCGTTTCGGCGGGCAGAAGGTCTTGGCAGGTAATATACTGGTGCGGCAGCTTGGAACAAAGGTACATCCCGGCAATAATGTGGGCATGGGCAGGGATTACACACTCTTTGCCAAAATCGATGGGCTCGTTACCTTTGAACGCATGGGGCGGTACAGAAAAAGGGTCAGCATTTATCCGGCGTCAGCCTGAGGTGCGGTGTCCAACGGAGGCAGGGTAGGGGTGACAAGTTGGTAGTACGGCAATTCACTTTTTTTAGTGGCGCGGCCGTATGGCATAAAATCGCGCAGCGATTTTATGAAACTTGTTGATGAGGCCCTGATTACGGTCCAGTCTGGGGATGGTGGCAATGGCTGCGTGAGTTTTAGACGCGAGAAATACGTTCCCAAAGGAGGGCCTAACGGTGGAAATGGTGGCAAGGGCGGTGATGTAGTTCTTGAAACCACGGAGCGAATGCGTACCCTTTATAGCTTCCATCTCAGACGACATTTCAGGGCTGAACGAGGGAAACACGGCAGAGGCAAGAATCAGTCAGGAAAGAGCGGCAAGGACCTGATCATCTTTGTCCCTCCCGGCACCTTAATCAAAGAGGCCGACACCGGATGCTTGCTCAAGGACTTGGCGCGAAGCGATGAGTCTTTTTTGGTAGCTCAAGGTGGCCGGGGCGGCCTTGGAAATCAACATTTTGCATCCTCAAGGAACCGCGCACCGCGGTATGCCCAAAAAGGTGAACCTGGCAAGACTCTTTCCTTGAAACTTGAGCTGAAACTCCTGGCCGATATCGGCATCATTGGACTGCCCAATGCGGGCAAGTCTACTTTGGTAACGAAACTTACATCCGCACGTCCCAAGGTTGCCAACTATCCCTTTACAACTTTGGCGCCCAGCCTCGGCGTGGTTGAGTTTGAAGAAGTCGCCCCCTTTATCATTGCCGATATCCCTGGACTGATTGAAGGCGCCCACCTCGGCGTGGGTCTCGGAATCAGGTTTCTCAAACACATTGAGAGAAGCCGGTTTTTGCTTCACCTGATCGATCTTTCCGCTGTTCCGGTGGAAGACCCCCTTAGCCCCTACCACACGGTCAATCACGAACTCCGGCGGTTCAGTCCGTCCCTTGGCCAAAAGGTCCAGGTGGTCGTATTAAATAAGGTAGACGAACCTGAAACCCGGGCTGTGGCAAAAAAACTCCGC
>MAXP01000273.1 GCA_001751085.1 Desulfobacterales bacterium C00003060
CGGGCAGATGATTATGAGATATTGCAGAAAGCGATTTCTGAAAATCGAATTCTTATTACTCTTGATGAACATTTTGGTGATTGGGTAATCCTCCCACTCAGCAAACATCCGGGAGTAATTCGACTGAAGGTCAATCCTGCAACGTCGAAAAATGCTATCAACCTTATTCTGCCATTTTTACGACTCTATTCTTCAGAACATTTTAGGAATCGTCTTGTTATACTGTCGTCAAAACGTGCAAAATGGGTTCATACGGCTTAATTCCTACGCAAGTGGTCCGTTTAATCAGGTATTGGACAGGACGCAGAAGCCCTGGAAAGGCGGTGCCAGCTCGCTTTTCTGACGCTGTAAAAAAAAGGTTGGCATTTCTATAACAGGTTGGGTTGATCGACCTTTTCTGTTGGGTTGCGCTATGCTGCATGGACTATGTTTCAAAAGAGAAACCTACATTCCGTTGCGAATAGACGGAAACCCAACAGTTTTAATCCCTTAACCCAACCTACTATGAAAAGTGCAAACTACTTCTCAGATGTTTTGCAGGATCCCGAAAAAACGAAGGTTCGTGACTTGCGGTTTGTGAAGGACAAAAGGGGACAACAACAGGACAGCATTCAAATTGCGGGAAAAAAGCCTATGTTACCCTGCCCGCAGGGCGCGGGCAGGGGGATACAATAGCTCTTTTACTTGCAGGCATTATAGGCAGTGGTAAACGCTCCTAAAACGACCAATACTTCCATTCCGATCACGGCCAACCAGCTTTCAAACAGGTCATAGGCAAGGCCTCCAAACACTATTGCCGGCGCGCCAAAAATAATGATGATCCCTATCATTCGGGGAATTTGCATGTTGTGTTCCCTCGCTTTCCTATTCAGTAAGTCTCACGACTACACGACTAATGGTGATGAGGTTCGTCTTTCTTGCACAGCCAATCCAAGGTAGCACGAATGCCACAGTAGTTCATAAAGATGAACAGGACAACCAAGACTGCATAAAGAGAACCCATAAACACAAAGTGTACTGGATCGTTTGCCCACTCAAATGCAAATGGAAACATGGCAGAGTCCTTCCTATAATGGATTTAGTTCCTTTTCTTGCGGAAAAATCGGCAGATACCGATACGAAAGAGATATAACTATGGCACCGGCCCAAAGAGGCATAAGAGTTGTGGCCCATTCCACCCAGTTTGGATGATAACTGAAGAATTTATCAAACGGCATAACCGGGACCGCAAGGCTTTGCACGGTCATGATCCACCGATTCATAAAGATCCCCGTGCAGTTCAGTAAACACGCAAGCATCAACAGCGGCTGATTCTCTCGCGCTCTCTTGGTCAGCAGGATAATGGCCGGAATAACACCCAGGATTCCAACCTCTGTGATTAAGACCCATACACCAAATGGCTCATTGGCATAAAAGCTGCCGGCTGGAGCACCTACGTTGGCTGCTGTCGACGACACCCAGTATACTGTATCTAATATCTTCAAAACCAGATACCCGGCCAACAGCCAACCGGAGATCCTGGCAAGTATGTCAATGACATTCCTCTTGACCAACTGCTTCCGTGCAAACTTCTCTGTGATCTTGGTAATCAGTATGGTAAAGCAGGGGCCACAGGCAATGGCGGAAAGGATGAACAGGAAGAACGTCCACGGCCATACCAGGAACCCTTCGCGGTAGGCAAAAGGCCGGCCGTACAATACACCAGGCACACCCCCCAAAGACCCTTGATGAAAAAAGGAAAGAAATACACCTACGGCCGCTATTGCGGGCATCATCTCATGAAGACGATGCGAAAAAGCGTGGGGAAATCGGAACTTGTCTATTTGACGGTTCTCCAAAATCAGCGGAACATACTCAATGCACAGGACCATAAAATAACACGAGATACAGAAGGCCACCTCTGTCAGCATAGAATGGACGTTGGCGTGCCAGAAAATAAACCAACCCCTTAGGGGTTGACCAATATCTATCGCAAGGATGCCCAAGGCGGCCGCATAGCAGATAACACCGATAACCACGGTAAAATTCACGATGTTATTAAGTTCGTCTATCTTTACGATATACCTTAGAAAACCCGTGAAAAATGCACCTGCACCAAGGGCGATAACCCCTAAATCTGCGGCAATCCACAGAGCAAACGGATAATTATTATTCATGTTTGTCTGATTCAGGGCAAGGCCCCAGCACAAAAGCGCACCAACAACACCCACCATTAAAGGAACATTCAAGATGCCAATCCACACAGCAAACCACTTGAGCGGACACCGTTTGACACCTTCTGGTATTAATGCAGAATCCATGATCGACTCTCCTTTTGAAAACACTGACGGTTACCGGTTAGGCGGGAGTTACACCGTTCCCCTCGTTGCCCACATATACATCCGCCGCCTTTTGCACCCAATCTCTTGTCGTGGTATAGTATACCTTTGGATTGGTGCCGAGCTTTTCCAGAAGCCGAAAGGTGCCGGGCGCATCCTTCAATTTACACACCTTGTGCTCCGGGTTGTCCAAATCTCCAAAGGTAATGGCCCCTCCCGGACAGGCCTCGGTGCAGGCTGTTTGATATTCATCCTCACCAATCTCGCGTCGTTTTTCCGCATAGGCCTTGTTTCTGGCCCGCTGGAGCCGATGGAAGCAAAAGCTGCATTTTTCGACTACCCCCCGCATACGAGGCGACACATCAGGGCTGAGGTACTTCTCCATCCCTTCCGGCCACCTTGGATCCCACCAGTTAAAGACTCGTGCATGGTAAGGACAGGCCGCCATGCAGTACCGGCATCCAAAACAACGCGTATAAACCTGACTGACAATACCGGTCTCATGATCGTAATCAGTGGCACATGCAGGGCACACAGATACGCAGGGGGTTGCATGATGGTGACCATGACCCTCGCAGTGCATGCAAGGCCTGGGAATATAACTGATGTCAGCGTCTGGAAAGGGAAGACCGTTTGAGATCTTATACACGCGCATCCAGAAATTGCTGACCAACTTGTTCGTATCGTCTTTCCTGAAGGATATGTTGTTCTCAGCCATACAGGCGACCATGCAAGCGCCACAGCCCGTGCATTTGTCGAGATCAACTACCATGCCGTACTTATAAGTCTTCCCGTGTCCTTTCTGATGTTCCTCTTTCATGGTTACCCCTTCTTACCTTACTATGATAAAACGCTGGTCAGTTTAGCCCTAATGCCCCAGGTTGCACACAGGCCGGAGATCGGGTCTTCCACAACACCCATCAGACTATTTACATTGACCCCCTTGCCCGCCAGGTAGTCGTCATAACCTACGTGACCCAGACCCTTGGGCATGCCTATCACTCCCGGCATGATCCCTTCAGAAAGGTGAACGAGAACCTTTCCTTCCCCCTTGGGTGTTTCAATTATGGCATGCTGACCTTCGGAAAGCCTATAATCCGCAGCCGTTTTAGGATTGACCTCCACAAAGAGCTCGTTGCCTTTTAACTCCGTAGCTTCCAAGGTCTTGGTACAAAATGGCGGATTCCCAATAAAGCCATCTGCAAGCCGTATCAATTCAACCGGCATCAAAATCAGCGGATAAGTAGCCTCGTCTCCTTCCGGCTGTATGGGCTGATAGTGGGGAAGATAGTCCATATCCTTGCTAATTCTCATGCCGGCCTTGTCAAAGGCCGTAGCACAGAACTCAAACTTACCTGACGGGGTGGCAAAGGCCTTCCCCCATGCCGGGGGTTTGTAATCGGCTTCCACGTAGCCTGCTTTTTCCAGGGTGTGCCACTTATCCCCCATGGTCTCTTTTAACACGGTCTCATAGTTATCCCAGGGGAAGGCTTCCGCAACCGTACCACCTATGCCCTTAGCGATGGTCATGAGGACATCTCCCACGTGCCGCGTGTCAAACTGGGGCGACACCACCGGTTGGAGCAGACCGAGTATCGGTTTTTGCAAACCTACCGGCGTCGGAAAATCCTCCAATCGCTCCAGATACTGATGGTTGGGCAAAATCAGGTCTGCATTATAGGCCGTGTCATCCATATAGGATGAAAAGCTCACCACAAAGGGAATACGGTCGAAGGCCTTGGCCACAGCCGCAGAATCCAGAGTAGTATAGAATGGATCGGCCTCGTGAACAAGGAGGGCCTGGATAGTGCCGCCGTTCTCATTGATCTCTTTGGGCCATCTTTCCGGCAGGCACTTAGTCAGAGGGTACCGATTCGAACCGGCCCCATCTACGCGAGGCTTACTGCAACCAACCTCGGCAGTGGAATCCTGTTTGACTTCCGGCCATGCCTGCGTGGCCACCTCCGGACGAGTCGAGACACCGCCCGGCTTATTGATATTGCCTACCAGTGCGTTAAGTGCATGGACAGCCATGCACTCGTATAGACTTCCAGGCAGGGTCCCTTTGCCTCGGCCCCAGACCGCCAATGGGCGGTCTGCCTTTGCAAAGTCCTGGGCAAGTTTAACAATATCTTTGGCAGAAAGACCGGTAATCTTTGATACGGCCTCAGGCGAATACTTGGACAACACCAAACTCTTGAAGCCCATATGGTTCTGGCCTTTGGAGTCATTCCAGTCTTCAAACCCAAAGGCATAATTCTTTACAAAATCAGCGTTATACAGGGATCCTTTTACGATTACATGGGCCAGACCCAGGGCCAGGGCCGCTTCAGTTCCCGGATTTGCTGCATACCAGATGTCTGCCTTAGCGGCTGTATTGGAAAGACGTGGCTCAATCTGAACCAGAGTAGCCCGATCTTTCTTATTGCCGGAGCGCCATACGCTGTGAGCCTTAATAACCCGTACAGGTGAACCCCAACCCTCTATGAGCCCACTCCCAAAGCTCAGGATAAAGCTTGCACGCTCCAGGTCATAGCCCACCGAAGCAGTAGCTCCTTGCATCAGGCCCAAGGCAAATTCATAGGTATCCCCGGCGGACGCTGTGCGAATAAAATTAGGTGACCCATAAGCCTTCAGGAAACGATCAAACAACTGCGGCACAGTCCCGCGATCTAAACCCGTAATACAGGCTACAGTAGAGGCCTGCCCTTTAACACGCAGATCGCCAAGTTTCTTTACAACCTCGTCAATGGCATCTTCCCACGAGATTGTCTCAAATTGACCCGATCCTCGTTTGCCCACCCGTCTCAAGGGACTCTGGACCCGCCAGGGGCCATACAGGAGTTGAAGGCCGGCCGCGCCCAGGGGACAAATACCCCCGTTATTGACCTGGTATCCCTCTCTCCCCTCAATCTTGGTTACACGGTCTCCAACCTTTCGAACCGTGATGCCGCAGCCCCCAGGACAAAGGTTGCAGACTGAGTCAGCATGGGTGACCACTCCTTCTGGAGGAACCGGCGTCCAAGGCCAATTCTGCGTCCAAATGGCCATATCGTCCGTTAACTTCCAGGGCAAGGGCGAAAACGTTATACCGGCTCCGGCCCCTAGTGAAAATATTATAAAAGATCGTCTATCCATTTTCATAGGTCTTCCCCTTAAGTTAAGCGCCTAAAGTTACGACTGTCCAAAGTGGCTAAAGTCGGGATTTATGAATCCTCCCGTTCTTACTTAAACTCTAGGTCACTTCTCTTTAGTCCTTAGACACTTCAGCACACTTCCCTCTTATTTATGGCACACAAAACAGGCGTTGTTTGTACCCTTTTCCTCATGGCACTCTGCACAGTCATCCATCTTCATCCGATCCCAGGTATTCTTCTTGATGCCTGCGATGTTCCAGCCCCATATATCCCGGCTGTAGCCCGTGAGGATGTTGTACTGGTAGGGCCTCGTATGATCCGATTCCCCAATCGATCCGTGACAGGTGCCGCAGCTCAGCTCGGCCATGTTGATGTGAGCCGCATGAGAGAAAAAGACACAGTCGGGCTGGCTTGCATAAACGAGCCACGGGATCTCCTTTCCCGGCTCAATATATTCATCGATGAGCCTGGTTTCTTCAGGATGCTCTCCCATCGCCTCTTCGTGGCACTGGGAGCAGTTTTCTAACTTAGGGATACCAGAAAAGCTTCCGTCTTCACGGAAAAAATGGCAACTCTCACACCCTTCATCCACAGCTTCTTGATGTACCACATGGCTAAAATCTATGGGCTGTTGTTTTTCGCAATATAGTACTGCCGGAAACAACACCCACCCAACAAACAGACACACGACAACGCCAAGAATAAACACTGGAATGGCTATGAGAAATTCCCACGTCCCTGGTTTCCCTGGTTCAGGAGCAGCCTCCCCCGGGACATGTTTCTGGGCTGGCTCACCTTCGGCTACGATCTGTTTTTTTTCTTCTTCTGTTGCGCTCATGGAAACTCCAAATCGTTAAATTTTGAGAGCTTGAGATTGTAATGTCAGTCTATACACATCATGCCGGTACAGAACAACTGATAACCCAATAATCCACCCCCCCCTTGCTTTCATTTATCCAAAACCGATATCGTGATCATAACATGCTTGCGGGATTAAGGGCTTGTGCCAAAAAGAGAATTTTTTCAGTTACATGACACTACAGAACAGAAATACTGCGACTCCTGTCACGCCAAATTTATCGTTCCCTTTACCCCGAAGCCCTGATTTTGTCAAGGAAAAATCACAGTAAGACCATAAAGCTAAGCCTATTATTCATAACAACAGGGCCATCACTCCTCATACATATTCCCCAAAAAAGGCCAGGAATGGCACGGGGCACACAGGTGTGCCATTGTCGTCCGTGAAATAGCTGGATGCCTGCATTCGGGGATTTCCCTTGCCCTGTGGGGCAAACTGTTACGGAAAGTGAAGTAGCGAAGAGGAAGACGTGGTTTCCCTAATCCCGATAGATCTCGACTTGTTTCCTTTAAGACCCGGCCATTTCTTCAAGGAGCTCCTTTTTTATTGTGTCAAGCTCAT
>MAXP01000274.1 GCA_001751085.1 Desulfobacterales bacterium C00003060
CAAAGAGTTCGGTAAGAACCCCACTGACTACAAGTCCAGATCCATATTTGATGCAATCCTCATCGCTGCGGACGCCATCAACAGGGCAGGCTCCACCGATCCGGACAAACTGGTCCAGGCCATTGAAAGCAGCAATCTCCTTGTGACCCGAGGGACTGCCAAATTTGACACCACCAAGGGAGGGCCATCCTATCATCACTGGATGCCGCCCATGCTGGTCATCCAGTGGCAGGACAAAAAGCAGGTGGTGCTCTATCCTCCTGAAGGAGCGACCGGGAAACTCATAAAATAGGTCGACCCCTATCAGGTCGGGAAAGAAACTTTAACCATATTTCACCATGTAATGAGCAGAAGGGCGCGGCCCTTCTGTTCATTACATGCATTACGGCACCTTAAGAGGTATCTCCATGTTTTCAATTGCCTTGATGAACGGGATCGTCATCGGCATGATATACGCCCTGTCGGCCCTCGGTGTGTCGCTGGTGGTGGGGATCATGAACGTGGTCAACTTCGCCCACGGGGAGCTCTATATCCTTGCAGGGTATTTCAGCTTTATCTTTGCAGATGCCCTCGGTTGGAACATCTATATTTCCATGGCTGTTGCTGTGGGCCTGGTCTTCCTGTTCGGCATTCTGATCGAGTATACGCTCATCCGTCCCACCTATGGAAACGATATGTACTCTCTCATCCTGACCTTTATCCTTTCCATTGTGCTCCAGAACGCCTATCTCCTGATATTCGGGCCTTATCCCAACAAACCGCCCAACTGGGTGAAGGGGGCCACCAACGTGTTCGGCCAATTTTACTATGGCAACCAGCGGCTGGCCGCCCTCGTGGCGGGTGTCATTGTTATCGTGGCCGTATTTGTCATGCTTAAAAAGACCTGGTTTGGAAAAATTATCAGGGCCGCCAGTCAGGACCGGGAGATGGCCGAATTGAACGGCATAAACACCACGTCGCTCAATATGCTGAGTTTCGGACTGGGATGTGCACTCGCAGGTGCGGCTGGTGTCATCCTTGCGCCGGTGTTCCCTGTCTCACCCACCTCCGGGCTGCCGGTGGCGCTTACGGCCTTTGTGGTAGTGGTTTTAGGAGGGATGGGCTCCATGTGGGGTTGTATTGTGGGGGGACTCACCCTGGGGTTGGTGGAAAATTTCGGGGCCGCGTTTATCTCCACCGGATACAAACATATCTTTGGCTTTATTATCCTGATCCTGGTATTAGCCATAAGACCAGTGGGCCTCTTTGGACGGAGCGAGACCTAATATATCCAATTACCGGAGGGTTCACTTGAAAGACAAGCAATTTTACGCCATTCTCCTCGCTTTTACCGGGCTGTTCTCCCTTTCGCCGTTTGTCCTGGATGATTACAATCTCCACGTGGTGATTGTGTGCCTCTTTTATACCATGATGGCCTCCAGTTGGAACCTTATTGCCGGGTATACTGGGCAGGTTTCATTTGCACATGCCGCCTTTGCCGGTATCGGCGCATATACCAGCGGTATCCTCGCTGCGAAGGCGGGGTTCAGCCCATGGGTCGGCGTCGGCATCGGTGTTGTGGCGGCAGCTGTTTTGGGTCTGGGTGTGGGGGTGCTATGTCTCAGAATGGGCGGGATCTATCTCTCGCTGACCACCCTCGGTTTTTCTGAAATCCTCCATATCATCATCACCAACGAATACGAATTCACACGGGGCACCATGGGGCTCCAGGTTCCGGGGCTCATTGCCAATTACTCCAAATCCGCCTATCTGTATATTTTTCTTGCTGGCACCCTCATCATCTTAGTGGTGATATACAAGCTCATCCACTCCAATGTAGGCCTCAATTTTAGGGCCGTTCAAAACGATGAACGAGCAGCTGCCTCACTCGGCGTCAATGTGGTAAGGGTTCGGGTCCTGGCGTTTACCATCTCCAGCGCCCTGGCAGGCCTCGCCGGGGCATTGTACGGCCACTACCTTCTTCTGGTGACCCCGGAGATCCCCTCCCTGAACCAGCAGTTCCTGGTGCTCTCCATGACGGTCATAGGCGGCATGGGATCTTTTGTGGGACCCATCGTGGGGGCTTTTGTTCTGGAAGTTCTCTCCGAATACATCCGGGCATACGGCGAGTATCACGTTCTGGTATTCGGGCTTGTAGCGCTCCTTATGGCCAGGTTTTTTCCAAAAGGGCTTATAGGTCTCTTACAACGACGCAAGGCCGGAGTCAAGATGGCTGCGGCATGAGAAATCGTACACAGTGGCGTACCCATAGGAGGTCTTATTTTGGCGTTGCTTGAAGGTTACGACATATCAAAGAGGTTCGGGGGCGTCCGGGCACTGAAGGATGTGGACTTTACCCTCGAGCAGGGAGAGATCGTGGGGCTGATCGGCCCCAACGGCGCAGGGAAAACGACGCTCTTCAATGTGATTGCGGGCGCATTCAGACCCACATCCGGACGGGTGATATTTGATGGAGAGGATATTACCGGTCACACGGCCAACCGCACCTGCA
>MAXP01000275.1 GCA_001751085.1 Desulfobacterales bacterium C00003060
CGCTCCGGATTATTCCCGCAGGTGGATATAAGCGAATCCTTCAATCGAACCAATAACCCGATGTGGGCCTTTGGGACCAAGCTCAACCAGGAAATCATAACCTCAGAAGACTTTGACCCGGCAAGGCTTAATGACCCTGAGGCGATAAACAATTTCGCAACCACATTATCAGTCACGTTACCTGTTTACGACCGGGGAAAGAACTGGATCGGGTTGAGCCAGGCCAAGCTGGATCAAAAGGCGACCAACCTGTCAGCAGAACGCATTCGACAACAGGTCATCGTAGATATCGTTGTATCCTACATCGATGTCCTTCTTGCCAAGGAAAACTTGCGGGTGGTGAACCAGAGTCTTGAGACCGCCAGAGCCCATTTCAAGATTGCACGTTCACGTTTTCAGAGCGGACTGGTGGTGAAAAGCGATCTGCTCCGCACAGATGTGCGCATCGCCGAGCTGGAACAGGAGCAACTGCAGGCCCAGAGTCAGGTGGAGGTTTCTCGCGCAGTGCTTAATGCAGCCATGGGGGTTGAGATTGACAGGTGCTTTCAGTTGCAAACCATGCTTGAACGAACTTCCGAAGAACCGGGTTCTCTTGAGACTTGGATCAGCAGATCTCTTGGAAATCGCCCTGATCTGGAACAGACGAAGCTTCACGAGATAATGGCCCAAAAGGAGGTCAAAAAGGCCAGAGCAGCACACCTGCCCGGCGTATATCTGTCAGGAAACTATGAGATCAATTCAGAAGATTTCAGTGAAACGGCCAACAATTACGCCATTGGCGCAGTTGTGCGCTTCAATCTGTTCAGCGGTTTTGACCTGCAGTCAAAAGTGGGTGAGGCTATGGCGAAGTTGCGCCAGGCACAGGCCATGGTACGGAAACTGGAACTGGGCATCAGGGTGCAGACCAGGCAGGCCTTCTTCATGGCACAGAGCGCCCACAAGCGCATTGGGGTTGCACGGGCAGCAGTGGCCCAAGCAGAGGAAGGATTACGGATCGTGCGGAACCGTTATGAGAGCGGCCTCTTTACAATCGTCAATCTGCTTGATGCCGAAGTGGCACTACAACAGACCCGCACCAATTACTTCCGCTCACTCCGTGATTTCGAGGTGGCCACAGCCCAGTTAAACCTGGCTGCCGGGATAATCGATGAAGATTTTTGGCTACAAAAGGAGTAAATGATGCAAAACCGATGCCTCCTATTGCTCTTTATCCTTGTAGTACTATTTGTCTCTTTTGCCTGCAGCGACAAAATCGAACCGGGAACCACCACAGAATCACCTCCGGTGGTGAAAGATGTGCCTGTCGCAACCGTGCAAATGACCGACCAGCCCATCATCTATGAAGCCGTGGGTACGGTACGGGCCGGGATTAGGAGTAATTTGGCCAGTAAGCTCCTCGGCACGGTAGAGGTTATCCACGTCAGGGAAGGAGACCTGGTGAAACAGGGAGATACGCTTGTCCTTATCGACCAGCGCCAGGTGAATGCCGGGCACCGTAGGGCTGAAGCGAGTCTCTCTGAAACCAGGAAAGGCCTGACTGCGGCCATAGCCAACCGTGCCGCTGCCCAGGCCACAGAGAGACTTGGCCTTGCCACCTATGAACGATACCTGAATCTCAAAAAAGACGATTCTGTCAGCATGCAGGAATTTGATGAGGTGGAAGCCCGCTACCGCCAGGCGAAAGCGGCACTGGGGTGGTCGGACGCCATGGTGGAGGCAGCCGCTGCAAGAGTCAAGCAGGCTGAAGCCGTGGTGGCGACTGCTCTGGTCAACAAGAAGGACGCGTCGATTACTGCTCCCCACGATGGTATCATTACCGGAAAAATGATTGACAAAGGTGACCTCGTTAAGCCCGGCACCCCGCTGCTGACCTTGGAGACTACCCATGGGTTTTGCGTAGATGTAGTACTGCCGGAGATATATATTGACTACGTGCAGCCCCGGCAGAAGGTATCAGTAAAAGTCCCGGCGCTTAAAACCGGGCCTTTAGACGGGAATATCTGTACCATCGTGCCCAGTGCAGACCCGAGAAGCCGCTCCTTTATTGTCAAGATAAACCTGCCTATAGATGAGAAGGTCCGGTCCGGTCTGTTCGCGCGGGCAGAAATCCCCATGGGCCATAGCAAGATGCTTCTGATAGCTAAGAAGGGAGTAGTCAGGCGTGGACAACTCACCGGCCTTTACCTGGTCGACTCTGAGAATATAGCCCATTTTCGCCTCATTCGCACGGGCAAGACCTTTGGTGACTCCGTTGAAGTCCTTTCGGGCCTCAAGCAAGGAGACCGTTACGTCATAGAGCCTCCTCTGATACTCGAGGACGGGGCCAGGGTGGAGGCAAGACCGTGAAAGAGAAGCTGGGGGCCGCAGGCAAGATAGCCGGGTTTTTCATAGATTCAAAACTAACCCCGCTTATAATCGTGGCCTCAATCATACTGGGTTTGGCTGCGGTTTATACCCTCCCAAGGGAGGAAGAGCCCCAGATCATTGTCCCGATGATCGATATATTTGCCGCTATGCCTGGGGCGAGTGCAAAAGAGGTGGAGGAGCGGGTCACCAAACCAATGGAAAAGCTGCTCTGGGAGATCCCCGGAGTGGAGTATGTCTATTCTACCTCAAGTCCGGGGATGTCCCTGGCAGTGGTCCGTTTCTTTGTAGGAGAAAATGAGGAGCACGCCATCATCAGGCTCCAGTCCAAGCTGCTTGCCAACTACGATAGAATCCCCTGTTGTGCCACCCCACCTCTGATCAAACCGCGCTATATTGACGACGTTCCCATCCTGGCCATGACCTTCTGGGGGGAAGATGTCGATCATTACACGTTGCGCAGGGTAGTAGCCGAGGTGGAAAACGTGGTAAAACGCGAGGAAAACGCCTCTATCACTGCCATCATTGGCGGCTACCGAAGAGAGGTGGAGGTGCGCCTCGATCCGGTTCGTATGGCGGCCTTCCACGTGG
>MAXP01000276.1:0-12601 GCA_001751085.1 Desulfobacterales bacterium C00003060
TTGCAAGCCTGAGCAACGCGGCTATTGATGTTCATGGCCGGCGAAAAAGTGTCATTTGTGGCCTTTCGAGGTATCTGTATGGGTTCAGGATCCGGACGATCCTGATCATCGAAGGGTTGTATGTTCCATCCTGGTGGAAACCGGATCGGGATAAAGCCTGAAGAAGGATACACGTTTTACGTAACCGATCATGATGGCACAGAACGTAAGCTATAGCTTTTCAGAAAAATACTTGCAAATTTGCGGGATGAATGGTACTGATAACCATTTGAAATTACGCTAAAATCATGCGCAGCTTAATTCCGCAATCCGAAATCTGCAATCCGAAATACTATATCATGGAAATACAGGTGGAACCTGTTCTATTCTGTTGAAAAAGGGCAATGGTACTATCACAATATTGAACAGGGCAATGAAATAGACATATCGACTTTGCGGGTAAAAGAGGACTGATGTATTATGTGATTTTCCATAGATTGCCCATAACTGAGATTTTTACAAGGAGCCATATATGTCCAACATCGTCGTAGTTGGTACCCAGTGGGGAGATGAAGGCAAAGGAAAGATGGTTGACGTTCTTGCAGAGACGGCCCGTTTGATAGTCCGCTTTCAGGGGGGCAACAACGCAGGCCACACGATCGTGGTGGATGAAGAGCCATTTATCAGCCATCTTGTCCCGTCTGGAATTCTTCACCAGAACAAGGTCTGCTTAATCGGAAACGGCGTCGTAGTTGACCCCGGTGTACTTACTGAAGAGATCCAGCATCTAAGGAATCGTGGCATTCCAGTCGGTCCCAACAATTTGTTAATAAGTGAGAATGCCCACTTGATCATGCCCTATCACAAGCTGATAGATCACGGCAGGGAACGGCTACTAAGGGCAGACAAAAAAATCGGAACCACAGGCCGGGGGATAGGCCCTTGTTATGAAGATAAGGTCACGCGACGTGGAATTCGTTTTTGCGACCTGATTGATCCGAAAACATTTAAACAAAAATTGTCCTCTATCTTAAAGGAAAAGAACTTCTACTTAAAGGAATTCCTTAAGTCAGAAACCATGGATGAGGAAGCGATTCTTGAAGAGTATCTCCCCTATGCAAAGGCGCTTCGGCCGCATGTTGCCAATGTCTCTGTGCTCATCAACCAAGCCATCAAGGGGGGAGACAGTGTTCTTTTCGAGGGGGCCCAGGGGACTCATCTTGACATAGACCATGGCACCTATCCCTATGTAACTTCATCCAACACGGTGGCAGGGAACGCATGCTGCGGTGCAGGAATCGGCCCCACTCAAATCCATGGGGTCATCGGTACGGTAAAGGCTTACACAACACGGGTAGGGAAAGGCCCTTTTCCCACAGAACTCTTTGATGAAACCGGCAACCTGATTCAAAACAGAGGTGCCGAGTTTGGTGCAACAACCGGAAGGCGCAGGCGGTGCGGTTGGCTTGACACTGTGGTAGTGCGTAATTCCGCACGCATAAACAGCCTTACCGGCCTTGCTATAACCAAACTCGATGTGCTGAGCGGTTTTGAGACACTTGAGATCTGTACGGCCTATCGATATAAGCAGGATCGACTCACAGAGTTCCCCTCGGCCATAAGGGTACTGGAAAAATGTGAGCCGATCTACGAGAAGCTGCCGGGGTGGCCTGACGACATCACAGCGATTCGGAATGTGGATGAACTGCCGGAAAATGCCGTGAATTATGTCAAGCGAATAGAGGAACTCGTGGAAGCCCCTGTTCAGATCATCTCAGTTGGCCCTGGTCGCAAGCACACGATTGTGCTTCAAGATCCTTTTGACAGCGTGTAGCAGGCCTTTCGACTAATGTGCCCGCCCTTACAAGGATGTTGCACCGCTTTTATCCTTTATCAGCATAGTAGAAGGGTCGAGTATCAATACTGGATGATCTGCAGGTGCAGTTTCTCCCTTCAAAGCCCTCACACGAATCTCTTTTTCTACGGGCTGGAGCTGAAGTGCAACCTCAAAAAGATCAGCAACCGCCAAAAAAGGGGGCGGCATGCCGTCTATACCTGGCTTTTCGTGGCGGTGGGTGCGAACGGCAAACCAGACACGTATTGAATTGTTCTGTGCAAGGGTTTTCAGATCGGAAAGGGACTTTCTTGCTATTTCATCAAAAGGAAATCCATCGACCAAAATCATCCTAGGGAAAAAAATGTCCTGTTCTGTGAGGTCGGTCAGCCTCTCTTCAAGCTTGGGCACACTGAAACCCTCGACCTTAAAAGTCATGATAAACCTGTTTGGCAATATAGTTTCCCAGAGTTGGTCTATTTGCTTAACATTGTATTGATTGGCAATATTGCGTAAAACCTCTTCGTACCAAAGACAAACCTTTTTTACAGGGTCATTCAAGCTGACATGAAGGACCTTGTTGTCCCTGAGCAGGCTGTTCAAAGCAAGTTGAACTAGAAAAGCAGTTTTGCCCACACCAGCACGCGCCAGAACAGCACCAAATCCTCCTTCAGGAATGATGTCTTCGGTCTCGTGTCCCGTGAGCCTCAAGGGATTGCGGAGTATAAGATTATTCTTGAGCATATTGAAATTCCTTTGTTTAAGGTAAATGACCCTGGCGGGCCTGGTTGCGGGTTATGGATTCGTCTATTCGGTTCAACTATGCAACATTCCTTTTCTCTTCTGCAGCCTTCTTGACCAATTCATCCGTGATCCCCTTCGGGACTTGTCTGTAAGTGGCAAACTCCATGGTAAACTGGGCCATGCCTTGTGTCGCTGATCTAAGAACAGTTGAATAGCCGAACATTTCTGCAAGGGGCACCTGGACTTCAATAACACTCATACGCCCTTCTTCCTGTGTGCCCACGATCATTCCCCTGCGCTGATTCAAAGAACCCATGACCGGACCCTGAAACTCAATAGGCGTCTCCACCACGACCTTCATGATAGGTTCATGTATTACCGGCTTTGCCCTGGCATAGCCTTGCAAAAACGCTCCGCGGGCGGCTGCCTGGAATGCCATATCAGAAGAGTCAACAGAATGTGATGCCCCATCATTGATTACAACTTTGATGCCGGTGATGGGGAATTCCATTTTGGGCCCTTTAGTAAGGCATTTTTTGAAACCCTTTTCACATGAAGAGATGAACTGGGTTGGAATAGCGCCACCGGTCACCTTGTTTTCAAACTCAAAATCTGCTTCGGTGATTGGTTCCATGTAGCCGGCCACACGGCCGAATTGGCCAGCGCCACCGGTCTGTTTCTTATGTATATAATCGAATTCAGCCATCCTTGTGATAGTCTCCCTGTAAGCAACCCGAGGCATGCCTGTCGTTACCTCCGCATTGTATTCCCGACGCATACGTTCAACATAGACTTCAAGGTGCAGTTCTCCCATGCCTGAAATAATGGTATCCCCGGTCTCATCACTGACATACGCCTTGAACGTAGGATCTTCCTTTGTAAAACGGGCAAGGGCCTTGGCCATATTAACCTCGCCTTTGTTATCCTTTGGTGCAATAGCAAGGGAGATCACAGGATCGGGCACATGCATGGATATCATGGATAAACCGATACCGGGAGCGACAAACGTATCACCAGAGGCACAGTCGATGCCGAAAAGGGCCCCGATATATCCTGCAGGCATTACCTCGATATCCTCCATCTGGTGAGCATGCATTCGAACCACCCTGCCGACCTTGAGCTTTTTTCCCGTACGAACATTTACAATTGAGCAACCCTTGGCAAGAGTCCCCTGATATACGCGTATATATGTGAGTTGGCCATACGGTCCGTCTTCCAATTTGAATGCAAGGGAAACAACGGGTTTTTCCGGATCAGAAAAAAGTGTAACCGGCGCATCATTGCTGTCCGGGTCAAGTGCCTGGTTTTCCACGTCAGATGGACAGGGCAGCAATTTTGTCACAGCATCAAGGATAGGCTGAATACCCTTGTTCTTGTATGCCGAGCCCATAAGGACAGGCGTCATTTCACGGGTAAGCGTTGCCTTGCGTATGGCCTGAACAAGCAGATCTTCAGTAACTTTGTTTTCAAGAGCAGCTTCTGTGAGTTCATCTGAAAACATCGAGGCTTCATCGATAAGTTCTTCACGCCTTTGTGTGGCTTCTGAGAAAAGATCCTCCGGTATATCCTCAATGCGTACATGCTCTCCGTTATCACCATCAAAATAGATCGCTTTCATAGCGACAAGGTCCACAACTCCATTGAAATCTGCTTCCAGACCAATAGGAATATGAATGGTCACTGCATTGTGTCCCAGTTTTTCTTTTAGTTGATCAATGACCCGAAAAGGGTTTGCCCCGCTTCTGTCGCACTTGTTGATAAATGCTATACACGGCACTTTGTACCTGGCCATCTGCTGATCCACAGTAATGGACTGGGATTGAACTCCACCAACAGAACACAGAACCAGTATGCCTCCGTCGAGTACTCTGAGAGATCGTTCAACCTCTATTGTGAAATCTACATGGCCGGGAGTATCAATTATGTTGATCTCATGATCCTGCCATTCACAGTAGGTGGCAGCAGAGGCTATGGTGATACCACGCTCTTTCTCAAGCTCCATGAAGTCCATTGTT
This sequence comes from Desulfobacterales bacterium C00003060, assembly GCA_001751085.1. GTDB lineage: Bacteria > Desulfobacterota > Desulfobacteria > Desulfobacterales. The sequence goes on from MAXP01000276.1 coordinate 4,573, forward strand.
GCCCCGACGCCATCTTTTCCTTTGACGTCATGGATGGTATGTATTCGCCTTGTATAGTATAGTATACGCTCTGTAAGCGTCGTCTTGCCAGCATCAATATGTGCACTTATTCCGATGTTTCTGACTTTCCGGACGTCGTATTTCATTGAGATGTTTCCTTTGACTGATCTTATTGAAACCTGGGTTGAACGGTTCAAGGTTCCCGGTTGAAGACCCCTAAGTGTGGGTAACAGTCACTGGATTCCCGCCTTCGCGGGAATGACTGTTGGGTGTGAGCGCCTGTCATTCCGGCGAAAGCCGGAATCCAGTGGATAGTCGCAAAACATGATTTGCCCGGATCTATTGAGAAGTTACCTATTTTCGTAGCTTCTCAATAACCTGAGCCGACAGGTGATTTCCCCGAAGTTTTTGAGAAGTTACGAGACTATCCTTAAAATTCGCTGAATTATTAGAAACTCGAAATATATGTATCAATAGTGGCCTTGTCAACAAAGAACCGGCACCTTTCCGAGTTATGGAGTTGGTAAGGCAATCGAGTGTCACCTCAAGAAAGGCTGCAATATTATGCTTGACATAGTACAGAGAAACCGGCTAATAAACCTGATCCTATGATTGCTCTAGATTTTCAAAAATGCGGTGGTTTGATCCCAACTATTGTGCAGGATTTCAAGACAGGCGAAGTCCTGATGCTTGCATTTATGAACGAGGATGCCTGGCGAGAAACCCAAAGAACGGGCAAGGCCACGTACTGGAGTCGGACGCGTCAGGAACTCTGGGTCAAGGGTAAAACCTCGGGCAACGTCCAGTGGATCAAAGAGATCCGCATTGACTGCGACGACGATACCGTGCTCTTGAAGGTGGATCAGGTCGGCCAGGCAGCCTGTCATACGGGGTATCGGAGTTGTTTTTTTAAGAAGGTCGAGGGGGACTCAGTTATAGTAGTCGGCGAGAAAATCTTTGATCCTGAGGAGGTATACAAGTAACGTAGTGGAAAAATTCAAACTCGGGATTCCCAAGGGGAGCCTACACGATGCCACTATTGCTCTGTTTAGGAGGGCAGGATGGAAGATCGATATAAACGGACGCAGCTATTTTCCTGATATCAATGATGACACTATTGGGTGCGCCATCTGCCGTGCCCAGGAGATGTCGCGTTATGTCGAAAGTGGCACACTGGATGCGGGTCTTACAGGAAAGGACTGGATATCTGAAAACGAATCAGATGTTAGGGTTGTCGAAGACCTGGTCTATTCAAAGGTAAGCCAGCGACCAGCCCGTTGGGTCCTGGCAGTTCCTTACAATTCCGACATCCAAAGACTGGAGGATTTGGCAGGGAAAAAGATCGCAACTGAATTGGTCAATTTTACAATAAAGTATTTTGACGAACTTAATATTGATGTCAATGTGGAATTCTCGTGGGGCGCTACAGAGGCCAAGGTCGTGTCTGGTTTGGCCGACGCCATTGTGGAGGTAACTGAAACCGGCAGTACCATCAAGGCTCATGGCCTCAGGATCATCCATGAGCTTTTGCAGACAAACACCCAGCTTATTGCCAATCATGCGGCATGGGCCGACTCAGAGAAGAGGAAAAAAATCGAACAGATCGCACTTCTCTTAAAAGCTGCTCTGGTGGCTGAGAAAATGGTAGGGCTCAAGATGAATCTTCCCAAGGCAAGGTTAAAGAAAGCTGTGGCGCTTCTTCCAAGCCTCAATGCGCCCACGGTATCCCCCCTGTATCAGTCGGACTGGTTTGCTGTGGAAACAGTAGTGGCGTCCTCTGTGGTGCGTGATCTTATCCCTGAACTGCTCAAGAACGGGGCAGAGGGAATTATTGAATATCCCCTAAACAAAGTGATATAGGCGATCAAGCCGGCCTTTGACATCCTTGAGAATGCCCATGTTGGAGTGACCCCTGGAATCGCCCTCAGGTTCGCCGGCCAAACCGCCTAACGGGCCAGTCGAAAACACATGAACATCAAGTCTGCTGAATTTGTCACTAGTGCTGTGAAGCCTTCCCAGTATCCTCCATCAGGCGGGCCTGAAATCGCATTTGCGGGGCGATCAAATGTTGGAAAGTCTTCCCTGATCAATGCCCTGCTGGGTCGGAAAAACCTGGTAAAAACCAGTTCAAAGCCGGGTCGCACCCAGACCATAAATTTTTTTCTCATCAACAACCGTTTCTGTTTTACGGACTTGCCCGGATATGGCTATGCCAAGGTTCCCATGGCAGTGCGCAAGAGCTGGGGGCCGATGGTCGAAAAATACTTAAGGACCCGCCCGGAGGGAGAGTCCTCCGGATTAGATGCAGGCCAGGGGCTTCGTGCAGTGGTTGTAATTTTGGATATCCGGAGGATGCCCAACCAGGGGGATCATGATTTGCTTGCTTGGCTGACGCACTACAGGATCCCGGCCCTTGTGGTTCTCACAAAGGCAGATAAGCTTAAGAAGAATAAACAGAACCAACAGCGAGGCTCTATTGCTCGGCAACTTTCCACAGATCCGCACTTACTCAGTCTGTTCTCGGCCACTACGGGACTCGGCAAGCGCGAACTGTGGACTGCCATTGAGGGATTTTTGTAAGATTTCCCGGCATCCTTCATTGACCAGTTTACACTTTTTTCGAAAAAGCGTGTATTATCGAATTGAATNNCACCGCCAAAATACAAGATCAACAAAGTGTAAACTACTTTTGACTTGTCGTGAAGGATGCCGAATTCCCGACCAGTTCGTCCTTTACATGCCCGCCGGTCTTCCTTGACGACGGGCAGGATAAAGAGGCTGGAAGGGTGAGTGTCAAAGGGATGGGGTTTTCAGTATGAAGCGTCATGCTGGTTTGGTCTTAAAACCGGACCCGTGAAAATGAGCCTTCAAAAAAGGAATTGACAGGCAATCCCAAAATTGGTAAGTTCCCAAAAAGTGGACTTATTGAGAAGTTACCAAAATTGTTAGGCATACCTCAGTGTTTACAAGAAACGTGTGAATGGGGCCGTTAGCTCAACCAGGCAGAGCAGCTGACTCTTAATCAGGAGGTTATAGGTTCGATTCCTATACGGCCCACCAGAAAGTTCGCTCGATTTTTTCATGAGCGTTTCATACGTCTTCACGGGAGCCCTGAACAGGTCGCCTGGGGAGCCGCGATAGGAATCTTTGTGGCTATGAGCCCTACTATGGGCATTCAGACCTATATAGCCCTACCTATGGCAGCCCTTTTTAGGGTCAGTAAGGTGGCAGCAGCCATAACCGTGTGGATCACCAATCCGATCACCGCACCTTTTATTTATGGATTCAATTACATGGCAGGAGCAATTCTGCTTGGTTATCCACTTAACCATCCATTATTTTCAAACCCTTCGTGGGAAACAGTCTGGCACTCCAGCAGAAGCGTGTTTTCTTGTTTGGTGGTGGGCGGCATACTGACGGGCATAGTAGCGGGCGTAGCGAGCTATTTTTTGATCCTGGGGATGGTCAGAACTGCGCGGGAAAAGGCCCGCAGACTTAAGAGAAAAAAAGAAGTATGAGTTCAGCAAGTGCCCATTTGACTTCCCCCGATATCCTTTCCGATTCTTTGAGAAAGAGGACGGCTCATTTCTTTTCCCAGCGTAGAAGTTCCGTTACTTTACTAAGGGTGCTGCCATCCTTAATCTCTTCACGGATCCGGTTCTCTCTTTCCAACACGTCCATACTGCGGTTGGCATATTCAGTAGCCATTGACTTTGGCAGAACGACAATCCCGTCATCGTCCCCGAGGATCCAATCGCCACTTTCCACCCTGCGGTTGCCAACCGTCACAGGGACACCGATTTCCCCGAAACCCTTTGGCTCGCCGGCATTGGGCATGATCAATCTTGTAAAGGCCGGGAACTTCATCCGGGCAATATCGTAGGTATCGCGAATGGCGCCGTCAATGACTATTCCTGCCACACCTCTCTGCCGTGCGGAATGTGTCGCTAACTCTCCCCAGATAGCCGGGCCGACCCCACCTGCATCAACCACTATCACATCCCCCTTTTCGGCAATATCTATCGCTTCAACAGGCTTGGCCCAGTCCCCTGGATAGGTCCTGACCGTCACCGCCCGGCCGGCCATCCTGATCCCCTGAAACAGGGGGCGTATCCCCTGCAAGACGCCACCCCTGTGCAAGGCATCTGATAGATTTGCTGTGGAAACTTGCTCAAGGACACTTCGAACCTCCGCCTCTGAACCCCTTTTAAAGAGGCTGGTGGAAACAGAGATCCTTTCGTCCATGGCCTTCTTGATATTTTTGGCCGCCTCAGATGGATCAACCGCCTTGGTAATCGCCCCGCCCACAATAACGATGGATGCCCCTGCTTCCAGTGCGCGGGATGCTGTTTCAGAGTTAACGCCTCCAGCTACCCCTAATGGCAACGAGACAGCTTCAGCCAGCCTGCGTAATGTATCGAAGGGATCTTTTCCCTCCATTTGCTCATCTATGGAACAATGGACTGCGATGTAATCGGCCCCAAGATCTTCAATTTGTTTGGCCCTATGCACAGGGTCTTTGACGGCAATCAGATCCACTACTATCCTGGCCCCGTAGTTTTTTCCCGCCAGTATACACTCGCGAATCGTGGCATCACTGGCAGCGCCAAGGACATCTATGAGGTTGGCCCCTGCCTTGGCCGCTGTCTCAACCTCGATGCGGCCTGCATCCATGATCTTCATGTCCGCAATGATGGTCATATGGGGAAACAGTCCCCTCAGTTCCCGAACAGCCTGGATACCCTCGCTCTTGATCAGCGGGGTCCCGACCTCAAGCCAATCCACACCGCCGGCCACCCCGGCCTTTGCACACTTTACGGCTCGTTTTAGATCAACATAATCAAGGGCAAGTTGCAGAACAGGTTTCATCTCTCCACATTTCTTCCATTACGGATTTTGGACTACAGGTCATTAGGGAATCGTCACCCTTCATNNTTTTTTCAAAAAAACGTGCATTATCGAATTGAACACGGATGTTGAAACTGGAAATTCGAAATCAGGTAACGCATCAACGTCTTTTTGTTTTTCCCAATTTCAAATTTCATTGCCAAAACACAACATCAACAAAGTGTAAACTACTTCTGAGATTTAATAAAGGGTGCCTCCTCAACTTTAGCTCACTTGTAGCCGTGGTGAATATAAGGCGAACATAAACGGATCACTCTAAGTTTGCGTGCCGGGTCAGTATCATTTCAGGATTGCTTCCATGCCTCTTGTATAATGTCAGCACAATTGATTCCAGCAAGATAAAGGCCCCCTGTTCAAACAGAGACCCTGGGGGTTGGATAGAGGAAGACTCCCTGGAAGAACTTATCTTGGATCCCGCTGGAAGGAAAAGGCTGTAATCGAGGGACCTTCCAATTGGGGAATCCTCAGCCCCTATTACGCCAAATGTCGTTGCCCCCTGCTGCCTGGCTATTCTGACCCATTCTCGTGTCAAAGGGGTTTGTCCTGTACCAGAAAGGACTATGAGCATGTCCCCTTGGCAGATCCGGGGGGTTATGGTTTCACCGACATAGAAGACCGGATATCCGAATTGCATTAGTCGCATGCAAAAACAACGCAGGATGTATCCGGACCGCCCCTGGGCAGCGCAGAAAACCCTGTTTGCATTGTCGATCTCTTCGATCAGAAGATTAACCTGCGTCTTTGACACACATGCAAGCGTCTTTCGATCTTCGTTCAAAACGGTCTCAAAAAGGACTCTTGGATTCATTCGATCATGCCATGGATCATATTGAAGAGCCCCGCAGCAAGCTACGGGGAATAAGCTTGCTTTTGCGGTTCAATTGCTATTTCTGCTTTTTCATTTTTTTCCATTCAACATTCGATGTTGGACGTTCGATGTTCGATGGTCCATCCGGTGCAGAAACAACTTAGCGCTTATGGGGTCAGGGGTCAGAGCAGCAGGATCATGACTTTTCTCTTTGACCTTTCAGTCTGCTTTGAACCAGTTCCCGTTGTCACTCACTACGAAGCCATGTTGAACCCAATTTTTTTTCTGAAAGAGTATAGGAAAAAGACTGTTGAGTCAATTCAAAAAAAGGCATGATTTGAGGACTAAACAGCCACGCAAGTACCACGCAAGGTGTTTTTGCTGGAAATCCGGGTTCCCTGTATGCTATTGATGAACTATCCCGCCGCAAGCGGCGGGGTATCAAGATGAGCGTGTTATCTCTTCTATCGCAGCAAGCTGCGGGGAATTAACCCTACAGATTTCGCATCGTCCTTCAGATGATTACAATAATCCGTGCCTGCCCCGTAGCTCCGGGAGATGGTACTGGGGTAATCTGCGAAATCTGTGGATTAAATATTCAGCCTTTATACCTCGGACGGTCATAAATGGCGGTTTTCTCGGTGAGTCATGAGCATCAAGAGCAAGGCGCGAAGGCGCGGAANNAACGCGGCTATTGATGTTCATGGCCGGCGAAAAAGTGTCATTTGTGGCCTTTCGAGGTATGTTGGCAATGTGAAGAACAATACGGGGGGCAAGAAATGAAGGTTCTGATCGTTGAGGATGACCAAGTCACAAGGCGGTTGCTGGAAGCGTTGTTGAAAAAATGGGGCTACGAGGTTTTGTCTACATGTGAGGGCACAGAGGCCTTGGAGGAGCTTGAGAAGCCGGAAGCTCCGAACCTGGTTATATCTGACTGGATGATGCCTGGTATGGATGGGCTGGAATTGTGCCGCAAGATCCGAAAAACAGAAAGTTCCGGTTACATCTACTTCATCATTGTAACGGCAAGAGGGGAAAAACAATGTGTCGTTGAAGGCTTTGAAGCCGGAGCGGATGACTATTTGATCAAGCCCTTTGACCGAGAAGAATTGAAATGCCGCATCCAGATAGGAAAAAGGATCATTGATCTGGAACATCGGTTAACGCGGTTAGCATCCACTGATGCTTTGACCGGAGCGTTGAATAGAAGGGCATTTACAGAAAAGGTGGAGATAGAGATCCATAGAGCCACTCGGGAGAACGCAACTTTTTCTTTCCTGTTGGCAGACATTGATTATTTCAAAAAGGTAAATGACACGTTTGGTCATCAGGCTGGTGACTTCGTGCTTCAAAAGTTTACCGAACGATTGTCCAGTTGTTCGAGACCGTATGATTTTATTGGACGGTACGGGGGGGAAGAGTTTGTCATGTGCTTGCCTGGTACAGATGTTCTTCAGGCGAGGTCAATCGCAGAGAGACTGCGTAGAGAAGTCGAGGACATGAGTATTCAGCCTGCCGATGTCTCTCAATCCATTCAAATCACAGCCAGCATTGGTGTGGCTTCTTTCAGGTTGGCATCCAAAGAAACTGTTGATTCAATCACTATGCGAGCGGATGAGGCAATGTACAAGGCCAAACGCGAGGGGAGGAACCGTGTTTGCGTAGGAAACAACCGATAATTCTGCTACATTCTGCAGCAAAGCATCTGATCCAGATCAAGAAATATGCTCGATAAAGTATTTTTTTGCAGCAAAACCCAATACTTGTATTGAATATCAGTCATATTTTGCATGCTCTAATTATGCAATTTGCTTGCAAAATCTGAATATTTTTGATATGAATAAATAGTTATATACTGACATCTACGCTGCAAGCGAAACCAAGCAATCTCAAGGTATTGGAGATTCACCAAGAATCGCTGTAATCAGCAGGATCATGAAACACAAAGAATTAATGGATGAGGCATCCTTCACGACAAGTCAAAAGTAGTTTTCACTTTGTTGATCTTGTATTTTGGCCGTGAAATTTGAAACCTGAAATTGGGAAAAACACAAAGATGTAGATGCGTTACCTAATTTCGAATTTCCAGTTTCAACATCTGTGTTCAATTCGATAATGCACGTCTTTTTGAAAAAAGTGTAAACTGGTGAATGAAGGATGCCATGGATGACATATCTTAAGGAGAATGGCTTATCTGTTTGTGCTCATTCACCTGCCATAGGATAGAAAGGAGATAAAGGATGAAACGCGAGGGTTTTATCTGTTTTTTGGTCTGTGTATTCCTAATGCTGTTTAACACGTGGTCTTTCGCCG
>MAXP01000276.1:12652-14449 GCA_001751085.1 Desulfobacterales bacterium C00003060
CTAAGGACGTCAATGAGCGAGGTGCGTTGCACAAGGAGGATGTCAGTTGTCTCGACTGTCACTTGGAGCACCCCCCTGCGGGAAAAGACACAATTCCAACATGTGATATGTGCCATGATCCTGGGGATTCGGCTCATTATGCTATCAAAGATTGCATAATCTGCCACTACCCGCATTACCCTACGGAGATAGATCTCAGCAAGATCGATAACGTCAAGCCTACCTGCCTCTCCTGTCACCCTGATCAGGGCCAGGAAATGCAGGCCCATCCGAGTGAACACGCCGGACTGGACTGTAAGGAATGTCATTCGGAACACGGTGAATCAACACCATGCATGGAATGTCATGAATCCCATGCAGAGGGAATGAACCTTCAGGCTTGTCTGAGCTGTCACAAACCGCATGGCCCGACAGAGGTGAAGTACGACGATAGCGTACCTGTCGATTACTGCACATGTTGTCACGAAAATGAAGGCAGTAACCTGGCAAAAAGCAGTAAAGCGCATCATGAGCTGGGCTGCGTGGAATGTCATGAGAGCGAGCACAAGGCAGCAACCCCGTGTGAATCATGCCATGATGCCAAACCGCACGGCACCTTTATGCATGAGAAATACCCTAATTGCGTGGACTGCCACAGGGATCCTCATGCGTTAGCTGAGTAATAGGTAAGTTCTCAATAACTCACGGTAAGATGCCTGGATTCCGACTCCCCGATCGGGTCGAGGACAAGCTTTACAGGAATGACGTTTGGATGTAACTGACCGTCATTCCTGCGAACTCTGGATCAGAGTCCAGGGCAGGCGCCGGAATCCAGTGAATAGTCGTAAAATGCAATCTACCCCAACTTATTGAGAAGTTACAGTAATAGGAGATGATTGGATGGAGGCACGGATGAGAAAAAAGGTGTTTGTCAGTACTGTCGGTTGTGCCTTGATAATGTTCTTCAGCACCTTGTCTTTGGCCGAAGAGAATTCCGCAAAATTGGTCGATGAGGACTGTGTCAAGTGTCATCTGGGCGAAGCACAGGCAATCGACGAGCGGGGGGCATTACATAAGACGGAAGTTGGCTGTTTGGACTGTCATGAGAAACATCCACCTTCCAAAGAAGGTGTTATTCCTGCATGCGCCATGTGTCATGGACCGGAGGACAAAACCCACTATACACTTGAAAACTGCGCATCTTGCCACCACCCACATTACCCAATGGAGATAGATTTCAGCAAGATCGATAACCTTAAGCCCACGTGTCTCTCCTGTCACCCTGATCAAGGCAAGGAAATGGATGCACATCCGAGTGAACACGCTGTGTTGGACTGTAAGGAATGTCATATGGAGCATGGTGAGTCGGCAGGATGTATGGAATGTCATGANNCCACATACAGATGAAATGACCCTTCAAGACTGTGTTCTCTGTCACAAACCACACGGGCCAACAGCAATAAAGTTTGAAGGCGTTGTACCTTCAGCGTTATGCTCCGGTTGTCATGAGGGTCCTATACAGGAAATAGACGAACGAGGAGCGGCACACAAAGAGGTCGACTGCATCGATTGCCACCTGCAGCATCCACCTTCTGAAGAAGGTGTCATTCCAGCATGCGCCATGTGTCATGCACCGGAAGATGAAGACCACTATAGACTTGAAGATTGCGCGTCTTGCCACCATCCGCATTACCCCATGGAGATGGATTTCAGCACGATTGATAATGTTAAGCCTGCCTGTCTGTCCTGTCACCCTGATCAGGGCAAGGAAATGGATGCACATCCGAGTGAACACGCAGGGCTGGACTGCAAGGAATG
>MAXP01000277.1:0-1287 GCA_001751085.1 Desulfobacterales bacterium C00003060
CCGAATCTTTGTTTCAGATGTATTCTCAGGTGGACAATCGAGCCTTGATAGATGCTGGGCTGTAGATTGGCTTCCCTCACAGAGGATGGATACCAATTGCATATAGATTTTTCAGAGCCAAATCGAGGCTTCTGATTAGCGAATGTAAGCTATTGTCTATCTGGAATGAATGATACGGTAAGAAAACCATAGGATATTGAATTTTATAAGGACACCCCGGAAATCCACACCAGCATTACCAATCATACTATTTTTGGAAACACCCATATAACAGCCTCTTGTGTTACTCTTTACGTTACATCATTGAATACCTGTCAAGTTTCTTAGTTTCTTATCGACGTCCCCCTTTATCTCCCTTTAGAAATGTTTTGCAAATTTTTTTTAAAGGTTAAGTGAATAATCTACTCCTCCATCAACTGCCTTCATGGCCTGTTCACTTTTTTTCTGCCAGAAGGCTATCCCCCAGTTCTTGAACTGACTTCGGAGTTCATTTAGCAAAGACAGGCTCCGATCGATCTCTCCTTTTTGGGCCAACATTTGCGCCAGGTAAAATCGCGTCTGGGCAGCTAACACCACCGCTCCGGATGTCTCATCAGTTCTAACGCTTTTTTCGAAAAAAGCCTCCGCCTGTTCAAAATCAAGCGAACCCTCAGACGATAGCAGGCGACCTTTCAAGAAATCGAACCTGGGAGCCTCCCGTTCCGGGTTTAATTGAACCAATGGGAAGCCAGCCTCATAGAATCGCTCAGCCTCGGCCCAGTCTCCCACGTCCAGATTAACTCGCACCAGATTATAATAGACCGCTTCCAGCTGTCTTCGGTGTTCCGTGCCTTCAATAGCCTGCAGGGCTTGTTGAAAAACTTCAAGGGCCGAGTCAAATTCTTCTGCCGCCAGCAGAGCAATGCCTTTCGCCGCATAGCATAGAAAGCATAAAATTGGCGAATCAGTCTCTTCAGCAATTTTGAGAGCTTCCTGTACACGAGCCAACGCCCCTTGATCCTCACCGATTAGCGCTGAAAAGCTACTGTGCCATACCGCACACCAGGCTTTTGACTGAAGATTGGAGATGCTATTCAAAACAGGGGTATTGCCTCTTTTCATAAGCTCCTTTGCTTCACCGATGCGGCCCTGAAGAGCTCGAATGTACCCGAGGTGCGTGCAACTGTGTGTATAAGGAAGGAAGGGATACTCTTCAGCATACTCGGTTTGCGTGTTGTTTGCTTCGCAAGAGCGGATGACTTCTGAATAAAGATCTTCCGCCTGTTCCCACTTCGCCTGAGAAAAATA
>MAXP01000277.1:1326-5572 GCA_001751085.1 Desulfobacterales bacterium C00003060
CAGATAATACCGCTCCGCCTTCTTATAATGGCCTTTGAAGAAATAGGACAACGCATATTCAAAAAACACCTTTCCCAAACGTGCGGGGTCCTCCAAGGAGTGCGCCACGGATTCAGCCTCCTGACAGATTTCTATTGCTCGATCCTGGTGGCCTAGAAAGTGTAGCGGCCAAACCATCTCCAGTTGAAGGTCAATTAGCGCCTCCTGTCGGGACCTGTCCTCTGGAAGCTTTGACAGGCACTCCTGCGTCCGTTCAAACATCATGAGCGCTTCGTCAAACTGACTCAGCCTATATGCTCTGTTAGCGGCCTGACGGCCATAGTCCGCCGCTTTTTCCCAGTTTTCAGCAAGACTGAAATGGTGATGCAACAGGTCAAGCTGTTCCTCAATCCGGTCTTGATAAAGTTCTTCGATGGCTTGACCAACCAAGCCATGCAGTTCTTTTCGTTTTTGATGGAGTAGCGTTTCGTAGGTCACTTCCTGGGTTAGCACATGCTTGAACATGTAAGCAGCTTCTGGGACAACCTGGATCTGTTGAATCAAGTCCAGCACTTTCAGGGTTTCCAGGGACTGGGAAAGCTGGTCGCGTGAGGTGGATATTCGCTCAAGGATACGCCGAGCAAACTCACGGCCGATAACAGAAGCCAAACGAAGGGAGTCGCGGGCATAACGGTCCAGCCTATCAAGCCGAGCACGGATTACGGCCTGCACTGTGTCAGGGAGCGTGAGTTGCTCCAAAGGGCTGGTCAGGACCGCTTCTCTGTCTCTAACTTGCACCGTGCCCTCCTCAGCTAACACACTGCAAATCTCTTCAATAAAAAGGGGATTGCCACCGGTGCGATCGTGAATTAAAGCCGTAAGGCCCTCAGGTATTTGATCCACCGCCCAAACGGATTTGTTGATATTTTCGCTGTGCTGGCTATTCAGGGACCTTAAGACTATGGGTGTATGATAGCTCCAATTGCGCCAGTTGGAGGTATATTCGGGACGGTAAATCACCACCACCATCAAAGAATGGGCAGCTATCACGCCGACAATGTGTTTCAATGCGGAATCCGAAGCTTCGTCGACCCAATGCCAGTCCTCCAGAATTATTACCATCGGTTGTCGTTTCGAATTTAGGATATTGATTGCAGCCAGTGCATCTTGAAAGGCACTTTTCAGCTCCTGTCCTTGCAAGTGCTTTGGCAGGGGATAGTCTTCACTGGGGATCGAAAGCAGGTGCAGGTACAAAGGAAGATATTGCTCCAGCGTATGATCAATGGTCAGGATACCGGCAACGGCTTTTTCTAAGAGCTCACCTGGCGTATCTTCTTCGCGCAGTCGAAGTCCACGCCTGAGGGCATTGATCAAGGAAAAGTAGGGGGTNNAGAGTGCCGAAATTCATACATAAGGCGGCTCTTTCCCACCCCTGCCTCACCGACCACGGTGACGAACTGACCATATCCAGCCGCTGCTTTGCCAAGACATGAGTGGAGTGTGGCCAACTCCTGTTCTCTTCCAGTGAAAAGAGTAAATCCTCGCCGTTTCGCTGCCTCGAAGCGGGTTCGAACCGCCAGTTCTCCCATAACCAAATAGGGGGTCACCGGCTGACCCTTTCCCCTAATAGTCATCGCACCTAGCGGCCTCATCTCAAAGTAGGGGGCAATTAGTTCACGGGTCTGCTCACCGGTCAAAATTTCATCCGGCCCGGCCATTTCAGCGAGTCGTGAGGCTACATTGAGCGTCTCACCTACAACCCCATGTGTCCCCTTCCCCACGTCCACTTCACCAGTAACAACGAGGCCTGTATTTACTCCGCTATGCATAGTCAAAGGCCGACCAATCCTTTGTTCCAATTTGGGGCTTATGGCTTTCACCAAATCGTGTACTTCTCTTGCCGCCCTGATCGCCCTAACCGGATCATCTTCATGGACTTTTGGTACACCAAATAGCGCCATCACCGCATCACCGACGAACTTCTCGATGAAGCCCTCGTATTTGGCCACCACCTGGGCAATCTCTCCGAAGACACGGCTCATGATCTCTTTGACTTCCTCTGGGTCGAGCCTCTCCGACATTGCGGTAAATCCTGAAAGGTCGGAGAAGAGCACCGTCACATGTTTGCGCTCCCCTTCAACTTCAGCAGTTGGCTTTTCTGTTTCTTCTTTAGCATTGTCTATCTTTTGTCCACATTCGCCGCAGAATTTATCGCTCGGAAGTATGTCAACTCCGCATTGAGGGCAGATCCATGAAAGCTTGGCTCCGCACTCATGGCAGAATTTCTTTTTCTCAGGATTCTCAGATCGACACGCTGAGCATTTCATTGTTCATGACCTCCATAGAAATGGGCCTACAAATGCGGACGCCTGAGCACCAGCCCCTGCCGAACTGTCCGGTACGCCGGCGATCATTATAGCGAGCCCACAAACTCGGCGATGGCATCACCAATGGCGTGCGGGGAATCCTCTTGTAGGAAGTGGATGCCAGGCACAATGACCTCACTCTGGTTGCGCCAGGTGCGGCAGAATGCAAATACGCGCTCGTTGATGAGCACTCCACGGTCGGCGTTCACGATCAGCTTGGGCAAGTCACTGTCCTTGAGCCAGTTGCCCCAGGCGTCTACGGCGGATACCACGTCCGCCGGCTCGCCATCAAAAGGGATGTCCCGTGGCCAGGTGAGCATGGGCCGGCGCGCCTCGCCCGGCTCGTGCCATGGCTTGCGGTACTGCTGCATTTCCTCATCGGTGAGCGTGCGGATCACGGAACCGGGCAGGATGCGCTCGATGAATATGTTTTTCTCCAGGATGATCTCCTCTCCGGGCGCGCCGCGGATGGCCTGGAACAGCGATTGGGATCTCTCCGGATAGTCCTTTATCGACATCGGCGTCACGAACGTCTCCATGCACACCACCGCGCGTACCCGATCCGGGTGGCGATGCGCCCAGTACAGCCCTAGGCAGCCCCAGTCGTGCGCCACGATGGTCACTTCACGGAGGCCGAGCGCCTCGAACCACGCGTCCACGTAGCGTGCGTGATCGAAGAACCGGTAGCCCTTGTCCGGCATGGGACCCGACTCACCCATAGCCACTAGATCCGGCGCCAGGCAGCGTGCAACTGGGACGACGTGGGGGATGATGTTGCGCCACAGGTACGACCAGGTGGGGTTGCCGTGCAGGAACACCACCGGGTCACCCCGCCCCACGTCCACGGTGCTCATGAAGGAATCCAGCACGTCCACGCGCTGGCGTGGATGGGGGTCGTGCGGGGAGATGGTCTGTTCGTTCATGCGTTCGCCCTCCTCTTCAATGCTGTTCGTGTGGGGGTTTGTGCGCCTTGAGCATACTTATAATCTCAACCCCTGGCCCCACAATGGCCAGAGGCGACACACCGGGCCGATATTCGCCGCCGGGCGCTTGAAGCAGCGGGTCGGCGTGCGCCAGGTGCCGTTCCGGAAAGGTATCAATAGAGGATCGGCCGGGAGTTCATCGACAAGCCTCTGAGCAAATGGAGCCGCCCAGTAATTAGAATAATGGTGTTATGAGTACCACAATGTAGCATAAAATGTCAAGAAATTTTGTGGATTTTCGCCTGCCAGGATCAAATTGGTACAAATAGGTGCATACGTGATCGGATAAAAAAGAGTTTTTTCTTTAGAGGACTGAAGATTTCTATCGGACACTTTTATTATTATCCAGTTTTCTGTTTAACATTCAAATTGTGGAGTTAAACAGAAAAAAAAGTGTCAAAATAGAGGGTTTTTTCTTAATATTTTTTTAAATTTTGAATACTAAACAGAAAACTTGGGTGGAGTTGAGGTTTAATTCAAATCATAAACCGGACATTTTGAAAAGCTATTGAAATTGAGACATATTGTCCTTGACTTAAAATAATTTAGATTGAATAAACAAGAACAAAGTTGATTTCCACCCTCAACAAAGAGGGAGTATGCGATAAACGACGTAAAGCCCAATTTCTGGTAAGAGATTAGAATCCCTCACAGAGGATGGATACCAATTGCATATAGATTTTTCAGAGCCAAATCGAGGCTTCTGATTAGCGAATGTAAGCTATTGTCTATCTGGAATGAGTGATACGGTAAGAAAACCATAGGATATTGAATTATCTAAGGACGCCCCGGAAATCCATACTATGTTTTTTAGAAACAGTCTTTAAAGTGTTTTCGAATTTCTCTGTTTCCCACGTATTTTGATAAAAGTTTATAATTCTTTCTTTCAAATCGTATTCTGCCAGCGATGATTGCCGG
>MAXP01000278.1 GCA_001751085.1 Desulfobacterales bacterium C00003060
TTGGCTTTTTTCAGTATTTTTTTCAACCTCATCTTGTATAGCTCTCGCCTGAGCTTGCCAATATGGTCGATAAACAGAACCCCGTTGAGGTGATCAATCTCGTGCTGCAGTACTACGGCAGGAAACCCTTCCTTTTTGAGAGTGATCGGGTTCCCCTGTCTGTTTAAACCTTGTACGGTAACGCGTTCACAGCGTTTAACGTCGGCCCTATAGTCAATAATGCTCAGACACCCTTCTTCGTTAACGATTTGCCCATCGGCCTCAATGATTTCCGGGTTAATGAGTATGATTAGATCATTAGGTTCGTCCTTGGCTGAGAGGTCGAACATAATGATACGACACGGTTCTCCCACCTGGTTGCTTGCCAGCCCAATTGCGCTAGGTGCGTGGTACATAGTGTCGGTCATGTCATCAATGAGCTTCTGGATTTTTCCGTCGATATTGGTGACGGGTTCAGCCCGTTCACGTAGCACGGTATCGGGATAAGTGAGTATTTTTCTTTCAGCCATTTTTCCAATTGCTCCTATGGCAAACCTTTCTCATTCCGCCACAAAGCGGAATCCACAACACCAAAATCCCCCCGCCCCCTTCAGGAAAGGGGGTTAGGGGGGATTCTTAAGGGGAAAGGTTCGAGATAGAGGTTCGGAAATCCCTGCGAAATTCCTGCCTAATGGTCACACACATTATCTCCAGTGACCAGGGCGTTGGAGAGGTATTGCTGGACCAGTTCCTCAGGGCTAAGGTTAGCGGCGCCGGTGACGACCTGGATGCCGTTTTCTCCAAAAAGGCTCAAGGCCTTTTGCCCCATACCCCCTGCAATGATAACAGTTACCCCTTGTTCGTGAAGCCATCCGGGGAGCACACCCGGCTCGTGGGCTGGGGGCGGCAAGAGTTCCTTCTTTATTATTTTCCCGTTTTCAACGTGGACAATAGCAAATTCCGCCGCATGTCCAAAGTGGACTGTCAGTCGTCCTTCTGCAATGGGAATTGAGATCTTTATTGTCGTTCCCTCCTTTCTGTCTTGTTTCTTCTCAGGGCTCGACTTAGTCACAGATGTTTCTGTCTGTCGATCCTCCACGACTCTTGCCACAATTTCGTTGTAGGCTTGCGTTGCCTCTGTGTCCGGATATTTTTCCAGATATGACTCCCCTGCGTCAGCGCACTTAACCATCTTGGAGTCGAACGGTATCCGACCCAAGAAGGGGACATTCATGGCAGTGGCTGTCCTGAAACCACCTCCGATACCGAATAAATCCAAAGACTTGCCACAATGAGGACAAACAAAACCGCTCATGTTTTCTACTAGTCCAAGGATCGGCATCTTAACGGTCTTGCAAAAATTGATCGATTTCCTGATGTCTCCTAAGGACACCTCCTGGGGCGTTGTCACAATAATCGCCTTTGCACCGGGAATTGTCTGAGCTATAGAGAGCGGTTCATCCCCTGTGCCGGGCGGCGAATCTATAATGAGATAATCGAGCCTCTCCCAATGAACGTCAGAGATGAACTGGCGGATGACATGCATCTTCAAGGGGCCACGCCAAATGACTGCTTCGTCTTGATCCCGAGTCAGGGACTCAATGGAGACGACCTTCAGGTTATCCGAGTAAGGCTTGGGGATCATGCGGCTATCCGCACTGATTTCGATAAGGCCCTTGAGGCCGAGCATTCTGGGAATGTCAGGACCGTGAAGATCCACATCCATCAAACCGACTTTGGCCCCTTTTTTTGAAAGGGCTACAGCCAGATTAACGGCAACGCTTGTTTTGCCGACACCCCCTTTGCCGCTCATGACCAGGAGCTTGTTTTTGATGATACCCAGGGCTCCCTGGATCAACTGATCTTGTGCCGCTGTGGCCGCATCCTGTTTCTCGCCACTGGAGCTACACTTTTCGGAATCACTCATATAAAACCTCCTATTTTTCTAATCACAATCTTTCGACCTGTGTGGTTGGCCGGTTGGAGAAATGAAATCGTTGGTAACTTCTCAATAAATCCGGCGACTTCTCAATAATCTGACCCGACAGGCAGGACTTAGCCCGAACTTTTTGAGAAGTTACGTTTCAGCCCGGAACCGTGAACGCTGAATCGCTCAACCTATAGCTTTTCAGAAAAATACTTGCAAATTTGCGGGATGAGTGGTCCTGATAAACATGTGAAGTTACGCTAAAATGATGCGGAGCTTAACACCGCAATCTGAACTCCGCAATCCGAAATCCGAAATACTATTAGGTTAGACCCAGTGCCCGTCCACATTAGCCCCTCCCGCTGTCTGCAACTGGCCGCTCTTGTACTGTGTGATACCGTCTATTACGCGCCCTTTGGCACCGGTTACGACCTTGATCCCTGCGGCACTCAGAACCTCGAATGCCTTCGGGCCGCAGTTGCCGGAAATCAGTACGTCAGTCCCTTGGTCCACAATGGTTTTTGCTGCCTGGATACCTGCCCCGTGTGGCAGATTGAGATGCTGTGTGTTTTCCACAACTTTATATTCCAGTGTCTCTGAGTCTACAATAACAAAACACTGAGCCCTTCCAAACCGGGGATCGATATCAGAAATCAACTCATTTCCAGTAGAACTAACACCTATTTTCATTGCCGGCTATACCCCTTTCGGTTTATGATTTTGTGCAACAGCGCCTGGGGTTCTCACAGGGTGAGGATTGTCCACAGCACGGGCCGCCGTCTCGTGGCCAGTGACCACCACCAGGACTGTTTCCGCCCCTCATGATGTAACCTACCGAAGGACTTAATACCTTTTCCGCAGGTTTTCCGCATTCGGGACACATGGGAACCGATCTCTCCTGCATGGACTGAAGGATCTCGAAGATATCGCCACAATCCGAGCATCGGTATTCGTATATCGGCATCACTACCCCCTTATTGATTCCCAGCCTGTTTCAATACTTCCATAAGTTCGTCGGCCCTATCGTATCCCGCAACCTTGACCTCGACCCCCTTGACTCCTTCCACCTGTTGAACGGCAGTCTTGATGTCATAACACAATTTGAAGGCCATGGGACAAACAGGGGATGCCGGGCGAAATGTCAGGTTGACCCCGCCATCCTGGTCGATCAAGATGTCTCTGACCAGTTTCATACGCATGATGTCAAGCTTGGTGCCGGGGTCAATGACCCCCCTTAAGGCATCTTCTATTCTTTCTTTTAATGTCATTGCGCACTCTTAGTCTTAGATTGATAATATACCAGAGAGCCCCTTTTTACAATGTCAATCCTACGGTTCTTGATCAAAGGGTCAATGTATTTCAAGATTTCATTCTTATGCACACTCAGCCCGGAAGAGATGTCATCCAACGTGCACGGACGCCTTGCAAGGAGGTTCAACAGGTTATCCTGAACGTCGGCCCTGCCTTCATGCTTTTCCGAATCCCTAAACGGCGCAATTATTTCAGCCTTTTCCCCCAGGGCCCTGCAAAACCTGGTCATCTCCTGTGGGGAGACCTGCCCTGCATAGGTCTCTGCTGTAGGACGGACCGCCGTATTGATGTGAACCTTTTGTGGATTCAGCCTCTCAATCCAGTGTCTGAATTGGATCGCGTCGGTTTCAGTCGCATTCATACCGTCCACAATAAAGACCTCAAGCCATATCTGACCCCTATATGCCTTCCGGAAGGCGATCAGACCCTCCACCATGGTCTCAAAATCGATCTCAGGATGGGGGCGATTGACCCTTTCAAACCCCTTTTGATTATGGGCATCCAGAGAAGGGAGCACCAAATC
>MAXP01000279.1 GCA_001751085.1 Desulfobacterales bacterium C00003060
AGTCAGTAGTCTGTTGCATTCAGAGGTTGGAGGTTAGAGGCAAAGAAAAGACTCATCTCTTTTGCCTCCAACCTCAAGCGAAGCGGTCCTCCAACCTCCAACGGACCGTGGCGACCCAAGATGAACGTATTTAATGGACGAGGGATAGACCTTTACAGAACAGCTCGTTAAAAGGAGACGGTTTTGCTTGACAGCCTACACAACATGAAACGGACCCATACCTGTTCGGAGTTGACAGCTAAAGACGTAGGAAAAGAAGTCATACTGATGGGATGGGTACATCGCCGGCGAGACCATGGCGGCGTAATCTTTGTGGACTTACGGGATCGTGAAGGCGTAACCCAGGTGGTCTTTAATCCGGAGTTCAACAAATCAGTCCACGAGAAGGCCGGTGTCATCCGAAACGAGTTTGTGCTGGCAACCCGTGGAACCGTAGTACCCCGGCCTGAAGGGATGATCAACCCCAACCTAAAAACCGGTGAGATTGACGTGATGGCCTCAGAACTGAGAATCCTTAACATGTCACGCACCCCGCCGTTTGTCCTGGAAGATGACACGCAGGTATCCGAAAACATCCGTCTGCAATATCGTTATCTTGATATGCGCCGCCCAGCACTCAGGAAGAACCTTATACTTCGCCACAGGACAGCCGCAGCCATTCGTTCTTATCTGAACGATCAGGGATTTCTTGACATTGAAACGCCGTTCCTGACCAGGAGTACGCCAGAGGGCGCCAGGGACTATCTGGTGCCAAGCAGGGTCAATCCAGGGCAATTCTATGCCCTGCCTCAATCCCCCCAGATCTTTAAACAACTCCTAATGCTGGCCGGGTTTGACAAATATTACCAGATCGTTCGGTGCTTTCGAGACGAAGACCTTCGGGCAGATCGACAGCCGGAATTTACCCAGATTGACATGGAAATGTCCTTTGTCACTGAAGATGAAGTGATGGCTGTGACCGAGCGGATGATGGCTGCCGTCTTTAGGAAGGTCCTCGATATAGAGATTGAACGTCCATTCCAGCGCTTGACCTACGAAGAGGCAACAGGACGATTCGGTCTGGATAAACCCGACCTTCGATTCGGCCTGGAGTTGAAGGATGTTTCTGATATTGTCGCGAATGGCGAGTTCAAGTCCTTTGCAGATGTCGTCAGGGCCGGTGGTCTGGTAAAGGCCATAAACGTGAAAGGATGTGTTGACCTTTCTCGAAAAGAGATAGATGATCTGGCAGCACTTGTAGCCATTTACAAGGCCAAGGGCCTGGCCTGGATCAAAGTAAGACCTGACGGCTGGCAATCGCCTATTGTAAAATTTTTTGACGATGGACAAAAGGAAGCCCTCCGCCAAAGGCTCGAGATAGCCCCTGGCGACCTCGTCTTTTTTGTAGCCGATCAATCCAGGGTGGTCAATGAGGCACTGGGACACCTCAGAAGCCACCTGGCTGAAAAGCTGGGATTGATCAACCAGGACGAGCGATACGAGTTTGTATGGGTAACTGAGTTTCCCCTTGTGGAATATGACGAGCATGAAAAGCGGTATGTGGCTATGCACCATCCCTTCACGGCGCCCGTGGAGGAGCACATGGATCTGCTCACTCAGGAGCCTCTTGCTGTTCGATCCAGGGCCTATGATCTTGTGCTGAACGGAGCTGAGGTTGGCGGGGGAAGCATCCGTAACCATCAGCGTGTAGTCCAGGAAAAGGTGTTTGAGGCCCTAAACATCGATCGAGGCACGTATGAAAAGAAGTTCGGCTTTCTTTTGGAAGCCCTGGACTTCGGCGCCCCTCCCCACGGCGGTATCGCCCTTGGCTTTGACAGGCTTGTCATGCTGATAGCCAGACAATCCTCTATCCGGGATGTGATTGCCTTTCCAAAGACCCAGAAGGCAACCTGCCCCCTAACCGAAGCCCCTTGTGATGTCTCTGCGGCCCAGCTTCAGGAACTTTCCCTGAGGGTGAAGACCTTGGCATCCTTCACGACAAGTCAAAAGTAGTTTACACTTTGTTGATCTTGAAATTTGGCAGTGAAATTTGAAATTGGGAAAAACACAAAGATGTAGATGCGTTACCTAATTTCGAATTTCCAGTTTCGACATCGCCATTCAAAATGAAGGATGCCCAACATTCGATGTTGGATGTTCGATGTTCATTGCTCATCAGTCCATCCAGTGCAAAAACACCTTAGCGCTTATGGGCGTGAGAGGGACGGTGCTTTCTCTTCTATGCCCGCCCAAAGAGCCTGGCGGAAAGACTGGTCAAGTCTTTGACGATCATGTAAAGCGCAGGGACCAACACAAGGGTCAAGACGGTGGCCGCAAGGAGTCCAAACGTGATACTCACTGCCATGGGAATAAGGAACTGGGCCTGGAAGCTTCGCTCAAGCATCAGAGGCATCAGGCCTGCAATCGTAGTCACTGATGTGAGAATCACAGGCCTGAAGCGTGCCCTGCCCGAGGCCTCCACGGCCTGTTCAAGGGACTTTCCATCTTGAACGGCCCGGTTAGTGAAGTCAATAAGGATAAGGGCGTCGTTTACCACAATCCCGGAAAGAGCCACCGACCCAAAAAGACTCATAAGGGTTACATCAAGATCCATGATGAGGTGCCCAATAACGGCACCCACCAGGCCGAATGGGATGGCCATCATAATGATTCCGGGTTGCGTGTACGAACGAAACTGGGTGGCCAAGATGAGATAGATACCCATAAGGGCCAGGGTAAAACCTTTCTTAAGGCTCCCGATGGATTCCTCCTGCCTTTTCTCGTCCCCTTCCAGACTATACTTTATGCCTGGATATCGTCTCACCAGTTCGGGCAAGAAGTCTGCTTTCAAGTCACTGACAATCTTGGTCGCATTGGCAACATTCTCGTCAAGGTCTGAGACGACCGTGATCACCCTCTTGCGGTCTACCCTGTGAATGACGGAGTATGCCCTGCCGTAGTCCACCTGGGCTACCTCGTCCAGTGGTATCTCGTCCCCTTCACGTGTCCTGATTCTCATCTCTTCCACACCGGCAAAGCTCCGTCGTTCCGGTTCTGCATATCTTACCATGACCTTGATATCGTCACGCCCGCGCTGTATCCGCACCGCCTCCTCGCCATAGAATGCCTGGCGCACCTGTCTTGCGATATCTTGGAGGGAAACCCCCAAAGGACTGGCCCCGTCTCTGGCCTTTAGCCTTATCTCCTCCTTTCCGGGTTTAGAGTCATCGGCAATATCATAGGTGCCCGGATATGACGCGATTTCCGCTTTTACATCCGAGGCCGCCTGTTCAAGGATGTCAAAGTCATGACCAATGAGCTGGATCTCAATAGGGTTGCCTGCCGGGCCACCATGCAAAACAGAAAAGGCCAATCTTTCAACCCCCGGCATGTCTCCCACTTTTTTTCGCCATGCGTTCAAGATACGCTCTGCTGACAGCCCGGGTCGATTTTCCGAAGAGAGCAGCTCTACAAAGACTTGACCGCAATGTCCACCGTTCTCGCCGGTCTTCCAGTCGCGGGGCGGAATCTGGCCGACCAGGGATAGCACATGCTTGACCACCTTGTCCCCATCTGCTGCGAGAGATGAGACATCTTCATTCGCCGCCAGGGCCGCTTTTTCGAGTTCCTTGATGCTCGCTTCCGTGATCCGGACAGGGGTGCCCAGGGGATAACTTATTTCGACAATCATCAAATCGCTGTCTCCCTTTGGAAATAGTGTAAATGACACATGTCCGCCCAACACCAACCCGGCGGTCGCAATGATGACGCCAAGGGCGATGCAAAGGGTAAAATATCGATTTTTTGTGGCTGACTTGATCACGGGCGTATACACGCGGTCGATGGCAAAACGCAGTGCCTTGTCGACCCTTGAGCGAACCTTCTGCTGTAGACCATGACCGGAAGATGGAGACCTGGAGGACCTGGAAAGGGCCCCCTCCAAATGTGCCGGCAGAATCAGAAGGGCCTCTGCCAGGGAGACGATCAGTATGATGATAACGGCAGTGGGCATGACAGCAATGAACTTGCCCATGATTCCTGCAATAAATAACAATGGCGTAAATGCCAGAATCGTGGTTGTGACCGCCATGACAACCGGCCAGCCCACCTCTCCCACGCCATCTATTACGGCCTGGCTCGGTGATTTGCCCTGATAAAAGTTCGAGTACGCATTTTCACCAAAGATGATGGCGTCATCCACCAGGATGCCCAGTGTCATGATAAAGGCAAACAGGGAAATCAGGTTGATAGTGGCCCCATACCAGTCCAGGACAAAGAATGCAGCCATAAATGAGATGGGTATGCCAATGGCCACCCAGAAGGCCAACCGGAAATTCAAGAAAAGGGCAAGACTCAGAAAAACAAGCAGGATTCCCTGGATGCCGTTCCTGGAAAGGAGGCTTATGCGATCCCGGACCATTTGGGAGAGATCACCCCACAGGGCAACCTGAATCCCTTCGGGCATCAAGTGCCGGTGAGTCTCCACATAATCCCGCGCAACTCGGGCAATCTCCACAATGTCTTCATCACCCGTTCTCATGACCTGCACCATGGCCATTGGTTTGCCGTTGAATCGTCCCCATTGATCGACATCTTCAAACCCGTCGATAATATTCGCCACATCGCCCAGACGAATAATAGTGCCGTCTCTGTGGGTTATGAGGGGAATATCTTCAAACTCTCGTCCAACGTAACGCTGGCCCTTGGACCGAAGCAAGACGTCTCCGCCGGGCGTCTTGATAAGACCGCCGGGCAGATCAAGGCTGGCCGTGCGTATTGCTTTCGCCACACCGTCAAAGCTGAGGTTGTATCGTCTCAGGTCGTCCTCAGAGACCTCGATCGATATTTCATAATCTCGAACGCCCAAGAGGTCTGCCTGCGAGATAACATCAGTATCGGTCAGGTCATCTCTGATTCTTTCAGCCACCTCTCTGAGCTGTCGTTCAGACCGATCTCCGTACACGGCCACACCGATGACCGGTTCCCGCATAAGGACTTCAATAATGACAGGGTTCTCAGATTCCTCCGGGAATGTATCAATACGATCGACCTCGGTCTTGACTTCGTCCAGAATGCTCTGGACTTCATCGTCACTGTCCACATCCAACTCAACCAGGAAAGAGCCGTGTCCTTCCTGGGCCGTGGACATGATCTTGGAGACACCGTCAATCGCCTTGAGCTGTTCCTCGATCTTGATGCAGATACCCTCTTCGATCTCCTCGGGACTGGCACCTGGATACGGTACGGAGATGTGGATGAAATCAAGTGAAAACTGGGGAAAGGCCTCCCTGCGCATGCGCATCAGGGCGAGTAAGCCGGCGACGATGACAAGGACCATCAGGAGGTTTACTGTTACCCGGTTATTTATGGACCAGCGTGCAACTGCTTTCATGAGTTGTGGCCTTTCGATGTCTGCCTCGGAAGGTCATAAATGATGATGAGAATACAACCTTTGAACCCCTGAACCTGTGAACCCGTGAACGGTTACCATGTATAATAGACGGCCGGTAAAATCAAACGCCATCTTTGGAGCCAGGAACCAGGAGAGAGTCCTCACCTCCCTATTACAGACCTCGTCAAGTGGTTGAGTAGTTGATCAGTTAAGTTGAACCCACAAAACATTAGGTAACCCTGAACCTGTGACCGCCTGCGTTCGTTGTTTGCGCCACGCCTGATGGCAAGGATTTGGAAAATTGGTTTAGACTTGACACACAACTCACTTGCCCCTATACTCGCCTCAGAAAAAAAGGGGTTATTGAGGACGCTCTGGAATCGTTTTAGAATAGGACCTATGCAGAAGAAAATCGTCAAAGTCGGCCAGGTAGAATGCGGAGCAGATCCGCTTTTTTTGATTTCAGGCCCTTGCGTGGTAGAAGAAGAGCTTGTAATGCTCAAGACCGCCGAATGCCTAAAACAGGTTTCCGAGAAGCTGAAAATCCCGGTTATCTACAAGTCATCTTTCCAGAAGGATAACCGCAGTTCGGCAGAATATTATCGTGGGCCGGGGCTGGAAAACGGCCTGCGAATCCTTGAAAGAATCAAAAAAGATTTCGGCTTTCCCGTTCTGTCGGATGTCCACCATCTGCACCAGGTTAAACCCGCTGCCGAGGTTCTGGATGTGCTTCAGATTCCGGCCTATTTGTGCATGCAAACAGATCTCGTTGAAGAGACGGCCCGAACAGGCAGGGTGATCAATCTGAAACATGGACAGTTTCTGGCTCCGGAAAACATGATGAAGCCGGTCCAAAAGGCGATCGACATGGGAAATGACCAGATCATTCTAACTGAAAGAGGTTATACTTTTGGTTATAACGACCTCATCGTCGATCCGAGAAGCTTTTATTATTTAAATGAAACAGGCTTCCCAGTGGTGTTCGATATCACCCACTCGGTCCGGCGATATGGAATTCCCAGCGCCGATCCCAAGGGAGGCTCGAAGGAATTCCTGCCGGTTCTCTCCAGGGCCGGCGTGGCTGCCGGGGTTGACGGCATCTTTGTTGAGACGCACCCCGAACCGGCAAAAGCCCGGTGTGACGCTGCAAGTCAGCTCTGTACAGATCACCTCGAAGAGTTTATCAAACCGCTCATTGAACTCCACAACCTGGAAGTGAATTATCGCTGATAATCTGACCCCCAACCAAATCAAGGAATCATTGCCGCCATGGAATTATACCTGGACTCCGCACTTATCGATGAAATTGAAGAGGCCTTTCATCTTGGCTTCCTGACCGGGCTGACTACTACCCCCACCTTCATGCATCGTGATGGAATCACCGATATTGACGGAACCATCCTAAAGCTTGCAGGCATGGTCCCTGTTATCCACATCGAGGCACTCGGTGAAAGTGCCGACGAGATTCACGATGAAGCGCACCGCCTCCTTGATCTTGGATTGAAGAAAGAGGCGACCGTGTTCAAGGTTCCCGTTTCCCTTGAAGGGGTTAAGGCCTGCAAAAGGCTCACCGA
Source organism: Desulfobacterales bacterium C00003060 (assembly GCA_001751085.1). GTDB lineage: Bacteria > Desulfobacterota > Desulfobacteria > Desulfobacterales. Next base: position 6,946 of record MAXP01000279.1, read on the forward strand.
TGATGGGATCAGAGTGAATGTCCATCTTGTATACACACTTCAGCAGGCATATATGGCAATGGCTGCCGGAGCCGCCTACGTCTGCCCGCTGGTGGGACGTTTGCAGGACCAGGGGCATGACGCGCTCGCTTTGATCGAACAGTGTGTAAACGCTGTGGAATATTACAAGTACAACTGTAAGGTGATGTTTTCATCGGTCAGGCATTCCGAGCATGTTCGAAATGCGATCAACCTGGGAGTTCACACTGTCACGGTCCCCTGGAAGGTGATTAAGGTACTCACGGAGAACCCCTTGACGACTGTCGGCACACAACAGTTCTTCGAACACACCCGCCTGCTGACCCTCTGCGTCAAGGATGTGATCAGTGATTTCAATCCTACGATTCATATGAGCAAGACGATATATGACGCCCTGGTTGTCATGACCCGGGGTGGATTTGGTGCTGTAACAATCGTTGACGATAAAGAGGAAATCCGCGGTATTTTTACGGATGGCGACCTTCGCCGAATGCTTGAGAAAGAAGATGAGACCTCCCTGCACAAGAAGCTCTCAGAGTTGGAACTCAACGTTCCCATTCACATCTCAGGGGATTCTTTGCTGTATGAGGCCTCTCAACTGCTGAAAGGAAGGCAGGTCGACACGATTTGCGTTGTGCAAGGCAAGAAGCAGATCGGGATGCTGGATATCCAGGATATCATTAAGGTCACCACCTAAGCAGTGAGCAGGAAACCCGAAGGGAACTTCTCAAAAAGCCGGGTACCCTTGAAGTTATGGTAACAGGCCTCTCCGGTGAACGGTTACGACAAAATGAAATTCCTTGGTGTTATTCCCGCCCGTTACGCATCAACGCGCTTTCCAGGCAAGCCTCTCGTTGATATCGCAGGGAAAATGATGATTCAACGGGTCTATGAGCGTGCCGCCAGGGGCATGGAACATTTATGGGTTGCCACCGACGATGCCCGGATTGAACAAGCTGTCAAGGGTTTCGGCGGCAGGGTTGTTCTGACCTCTGAAACCTGTCCCAGCGGTACCGACCGCTGCATGGAAGCCGCAGATAAACTTATCGCTGAAGCAGGTGAAGGGTTTGACGTTGTCATAAACATCCAGGGGGATGAACCCCTTCTTCATCCTGAAATCCTGGAAAAGCTCATGGCCTGTTTCGGTGACGGAGCAGCAGATATTGCGACCATGGTGAACCCGGTCGTACATGCGGATGATATTTTCAATCCCAACGAAGCCAAGGTTGTGTTCAACAGGAACAGGGATGCCCTTTATTTCAGCCGGTCGCCGATCCCGTACGTAATGGACGTGAAGAAGGAGGAGTGGCTCAAGCATCATAGATTTTACAAGCATATCGGGATCTACGCCTACAAGATTGATATCTTGAGAAAAATCACTCAACTGCCTTTATCTTCTCTTGAAAGGACCGAACGGTTGGAGCAGAACCGCTGGCTGGAAAACGGCTTCAAGATCAAGGTTGAGATCACAGTCTACGAAAGCGTTTCGGTTGACACGCCGCAGGACATCGAGCGGGTTATGAGATTGCTCGATCAGAATCTGTTTTGACGGTTCAGCGGATACGGATGTGACTTTTCAAAAAGCTCGGGCTACCCTCCCCCAAAAAAAATGACCATTCTCTACAACTTTTCAATCTGGTTTCTTGGCCTGTTCCTCACCCTGGCCGCCCGATTCAGCCATAAGGCCAGGTTATGGGTGGATGGCCGTAAAAGCTGGAGCGAAAAACTAAGCGCTGAACTCCGCAAGAGTTCCAGTCTGATCTGGTTTCACGCCTCTTCTCTTGGCGAGTTTGAACAGGGGCGTCCTATCATCGAAAGAGTGAGGAACGATTACCCGAACCATCAGATCCTTTTGACCTTCTATTCGCCATCCGGATATGAAGTCAGGAAGGATTTTTCCAAGGCGGACTACGTCTGTTACCTGCCTCTCGACACCCCAGGCAATGCCGAAAAATTCCTGGATATCACCCGTCCGAAACTGGCCATCTTTATCCGCTACGAATTTTGGCATAACTTTCTCAGGGCGATGTTCAAAAGAGATATCCCGGTGGTGACGGTATCTGCAATTTTCAGGAAAAATCAGATTTTTTTCAAGCCCTACGGTGCCTGGTTCCGGAAAACCCTGAGAGGGATATCCTATTTCTTTGCTCAAAACCAGGTCAGTCTGGACCTTCTGGATTCCATAGGAATCACAAACACTGTGCTGAGCGGTGACACCCGACTTGACCGGGTCTGGGAAGCTGTTCAAAAAAAAAGGGAATTCCCATTTGTAAAAAAGTTTCTCGCAGGAAAAATGTGCCTGATGGCTGGAAGCACCTGGCCATATGATAACAAACTGCTGAATGGCATCCTTCCTGAATTCCCCGACCTGAAATTTGTGATCGTACCCCATCACGTGGATGATGCAAACATCCGGAGAACCATGGATCTATTCGGAGACCGGGCGGTCCTTTACACCCAGGGGGAAGATCAGGATCTGCAAGAAAAACAGGTGCTGGTGGTCGACACCATGGGAATGCTGGCCTATCTTTACCGGCTGGCGGACCTGACCTATATCGGGGAGGGCTTTGGTAAAGGGATTCATAGTATTTTGGAACCGGCGGCATTCGGAATCCCCGTCTTTTTCGGCCCCAACTACCACAAATTTCAGGAAGCCGTGGATCTGGTGGAACGCAGGGGCGTTTTTTGCGTCAAGGACCGGACGCAACTGATTGAGGTAATCCGTTATTTTGTCAATAACGAAGAAGAAAGGCAGGGGGCGGGCAGAATCTGCCGGGATTATATCATAGAAAAAAAAGGGGCTACCGAAAAAGTAATGGGGGGTCTGAAGGAGTTCCTTGAATGATCTCTGTCAATCCCCCAATCTACTTTTGTTCTTCTGTGTGCTGAACGCGCAGCTTCATCCCCTCTCTGGGCGCACTGATCTGGGTGGTAATCACCAGGTCCCCGTCATTGAGGCCTTTGCCTACATAGACTGAGTCGTTCAGACGCCGCAGCACCTCCACCGGTTGTATGGATAGATGACTGTTATCGGCAAGATAAACCATATTTCCAGGATGAATCGCAGATCGGGGCAGTAGATAGGCCCTGTCGATCTTTTTCCCCGTGAGCTCAACATGGACAAACATGCCGGGTTTAAGGAAATATGAGGCCGGCACCTCAACAACTAAAGGAAGTGTCCGGGTCTTTTCATCTACTTCAGCCCTGATGCGTGCAAGACGGCCTTCCCAGGTATGGGTCCGGCCGGCGCTTTCAAATATCACTTTAGCCCTCCCTGTCTCCTCCTTACCAGGATTAATTGCCATGGGCAGGTCACCCAGCCAGGGCAAATCCTTAAAAGGTACTCGCACCTCCACCTCCAGGGTCGAAGAACTATAGATGCGCCCAAGGAAGGCCCCGGCACTTACGAATTGTGCCTTTTCAACCCCTTTTTCCAGGACCCAGCCATCAAAGGGCGACTTAATGCTTGTGCGATCCAGGTCTAAAAGGGCCTCCCTGAGCTGGACCTCGACCAGCTCCTTCTTGGCCTGCAACCCATTACGCCTGGGATGCATCAGGGCC
>MAXP01000280.1 GCA_001751085.1 Desulfobacterales bacterium C00003060
CGATATTTTTCTTATATATATAAATGGTTCCAAACTTAATTGTTTGGAACCATTTTTTTTTGGAGTGGAATTTGAAACTGTTACACCCACCCTTTTTACCCTTCTAAAAGGTCGGCCGGCCGGACCATTCGGATCCATGGTAGTGGCAGTTGGTGCATGTTGTCTGGGCCTGATTACTGGTGCAAGAATATCCTTCTTGGTTATGAACAAGGAACATATCTTGCCTGCCCAATACAAAAAAGTTGTTGGCGCTCATAACCGTAATATCCACGACCTCCACTTTTTCCGGATGTTTCGAAAACACCGGCTTTTCCAATTGTATCTTTTCAAGTTCGGTCGTATCCCCCGTAAGTCCCAGCACGGTATCTCCGTCCTTTAACATGCCCGCCTCGACCCAGCGTCCCTTGTCAACCGCAAAGGAATGTTCGGATGTGGTTTCAACACCGTTAATATTCACGGTCTCCTCGACAAAACGGCTGAACACGCAGACCACCTCGGACGTACGGAATTCGTTTTCATCAAAATCAAAACTTAATACTCTGTCTCCCTCCCGGATCTCCCCGATAGGCTTTAATGTATTGTCATGCATCATTACCGGAGTCTCCGGCGTGAACGAGTGACAGCCGCCGCAGTTTTGTATATCAGTCGTATAGGGAGGATCGCCGCCATAGGTGGTGGAATGGTGGATCTCCCCGTAGTTGTCCGCCTCGCAGCCGCTGTGAAGTTCCGCATCATCCTGATGGCACCTGTTGCACAGATAGTCCCAGTTGGCATTGTCAAGCTTGTCTGCATCAGTTCCGTAGCCGATGGTAGCGCCAAGCGCCGCGCCGTTGACCTCCTTTCTGATCAGAAATGCATTAGATGATCCGTGGGGCTCATGGCAGTCAAGACAGGAGAGAACATACCCCAGGTCACCGCTTCCTGATGTATAAGGCGAATCCACTGTGATATAGCCGTCGGCATCGCCCTTGCCGTGTTTTTCAACATCCCAGTTGATCGTTTTCAGGTTACGGCTCAGGCTTGTACTCCATATAGTGTTTGTCGAGTTATGGCAGTCAATGCAAAACGTGTTGTAATCAGGTGTCTTTCCCGCCTGTGTGGCCCTGTCGCTGCTCGTTCCGTCAGGCTCCAGATTGGATGATGATGAGTAGTATTGAGGAGGCTGATAGTCGGCGCTGTAACCGGTTGCGGTCATCCGTTCATCAGGGCTGCCGTCTCCCCACAGGTTATTATGATCCGAAGGCCTGGAAATGGCCGTGTTGGACGGATTTCCAGGCGTTGCCTTGTTCCTTTTTGCAATATGAACATTATGGCATCCGGAACATGGGCTGCTTGATGCCGGAAAGTCTGTGAACGATGGATGGCTGCCTGAGCCCGACTGGCCGGTTATATATCTGTATAGATCGTAGAGATTATGATAAGATGTAAGGTTGAACGTGTCCATAATAGAGGCGGTGGCATCTGATGAATAACCGCCGAATGTCCGGCAGTAGCTGTAATTGAAGAAGGAGGGGAGCGCCTGAAACGTAGCGCTTGACGTGTGGCAGTAGAAACAACTGTTGTCATCCTGAACATATGGTTTTACCGTCGGCAAACCGGACCAATTGTTTGCAAGAAGGCAGAAGCTGTCCGGACCTTGGGCCTTATTTGCATCCGGCGTCGGCTCATCCCCTTCGATGCTTGCATGCTGCTCGTGGCAGTGAGCGCAGTTTCCCCGGCTGTATTCGCTGGGAAACGGGTTTTTTCGTTTGACCCCGCTGCTGCTGTTGCCATGGGCGGAATCGGTAAAAGTTCCGGCAAAGGCAATACCGCTTCCAAGGAACATAAAGGAAACAATCAAAACAAATATTCGTTTCATTTTGTCACCATGAACTGTGATTTTCATATGCTTTTATAAAATACTTCTATTATTCTATCATAAAAACGTTGAAAAACACATTCTGTTTTATGTTCTGCGCGGGCGGTCTGGCAGGCTGGTTTTAACAGCCTGCCAAGCCCTTTGCCTGATTAATTTTTCTTGATAATTTGATTAATGGTGATGTCCTCCCTCTGGTTTGGAAGCGCCAAGCCGGACATGATTATAGCCGTCTGCGAGCTGTGTGTTAACGTGGACTACGCCTTTATTCAAGCTTGCCAGGGGATAAGAGGAATCTACCTTTGGGAGATTGTCGGCATCCTCTTGTGTTGTTACGATTTGGCCGACCTTTACATAGCGTTTATCGGGAATTGTTATAATTTCGGTCCTGCCGACCACCTTGGCGCCGGGCTCTATAACACATCCTTTACCCACAATTGCTTTAAATACCAATGCCTGCATTCCCACAAATGTATCGTCTCCAACTGCCGCGGGACCATGTACCTGGGCCTGATGAGCAAGTGAAACCCTTTTGCCGATAAATACGGCATATTTTTTACCATTAATCGTGACCTGATTTTTTTCAACAGGATGTCCTGATTCCTGGGTTTCTAACGCGTGCAGCACTACACCGTCCTGAACGTTTGAATCATCATCCAGCACAATAGGTGTTCCTTCATCACCTCGGATCGATGCCGCAGGTGAAACCATTACACGCTTTCCTACCTGAATCGCCCCGATTACAGACGCTAATGGATGAATATATGCAGTTTTATCAATTTTCGGAGAAACAATTTGTCCGGCAAAGGAAGCAGGGACATTAGTCATGCCATTGCAATATTTGCCGTCGACCGCAGCATGTCCATCCTTTGTAAACAGACAATAAGACCCCATAGCAATGCCTCCTAATAATCCGGTTTTGATCCAATCACGCCGAGAAATTTTGTTTTCTTCTTCGCTCATAATTTCCTCCAATCAGGGTTCGCTCAAAAATAACTTCTCATTTTGATGCGAATTCTTAGTTTAAAATTATTACTTAACTTTCTGAATTGCCACTAAAAAATAATTTTTGGATGATATCATACGACCAAATTGATGTCACCAGAAAAAACCCTGTGAGCAGTTCCGTAATCATCTATTATAATAAGAACCCCTTCCGAATCAGGTCCAAATGATTTTCCGGTCACTCTTTTTCCTTTTGGTGTAAGCCATGTCATTTTTTTTCCTTTTATTGTATCCCTTGTTTTCCATTCTGCAAGGATTTCGGCAAAACCAGACTGCTCCAGGCGGGTCAGTATGTTGTCCACAGCTTTTACGATTCGGGCAAGTATTTGCCCCCGGCTGAAATA
>MAXP01000281.1 GCA_001751085.1 Desulfobacterales bacterium C00003060
TGATTACTGCCCAGAAACTAAGGAGGTTTGTTATGAAGAAAAAGTGGTTTGCTCTATTGGGATGCTCAATCGCCATGTTCTGTTTTACTACATTGGCAATTGCAGCTAAGGATGTCTGTGTCAATTGTCACAAGACAATTTCGCCAGGACAGGTGGCTGACTGGGAGTCCAGCAAGCACAGCAAGGAAGAGGTAACGTGTTCGGTTTGTCATGGTGACGGCCACAAAGGGGAAAAAGATGCCCAGCTTGCTCAACTGCCGGATGAACACGTGTGCGCTGAGTGCCACGAGGAGCAGTTTAACCAGTTTGCAAAGGGCAAGCACAACTTCGGCTGGACCTCCTTGAACGCCCTTCCCATCACCCATGTTGAGCCCGACGAGTTGATGGAAGGTGGCAGGGGATGCGGCGGCTGCCACAACATGGGGATCAAATCAGATGAGCAGAAAAAGGACCAGCGCGACAAAGGCTACCGCTACCAGAACAACTCCTGTGACGAGTGCCATACAAGGCACAGCTTCTCCAAGAAAGAGGCCCTGGACCCCAGGGCCTGCCAGCAATGCCACATGGGCTACGATCACCCGCAATGGGAAATGTGGAGCAGCGCCAAGCATGGCACCAGATATTTCGTGAAAGAAAAAGGCAAACTGCCCGAAAAGGCTCAAGCCCCCACCTGCCAGTTCTGTCACATGCCTGACGGAACCCATACGAACAAGACCGCCTGGGGCTTCCTGGGTGTGCGGCTTCCCCTTCCTGAAGACAAGCAATGGGCCGCTGACAGGGTGACTATTCTAAAGGCTCTTGGGGTGCTGAATCCTGAGACGGGTCAGCCGACTGGACGCCTTGAGGCGGTAAAATCCGTGGACATGGTCCGCCTGACTCAAGAGGCATGGCAAACTGAACGGGATAAGATGATCAAGACTTGCAGCAAGTGTCACTCTAAGCAGTATGCTGAAAAACAACTCACCATGGGAGACGCCATGATGCAAAAGGCCGACCGCCTCATGGCAGAAGGCATTGACATAGTTGCTGGCCTTTACAAGGACGGCATCATCAAGAAACCGGAGAACTATGCCTTTGCGTATCCGGACTTTTTGTATTTCATGCAAACCGGTGGTGGCGACCTGAACAAACTCTCATTTATAGATCAGGTCCTGTTTCAGATGTACATGAAGCACAGGATGCGGACGTACCAGGCATTTTTTCACGTCAATCCTGATTATGCTTACTGGTACGGTTGGGCCATGATGGTGAAGGACCTGGGTGAGATTAAGGAACTTGCCACAACTATGAGGGCCACGGCCAAAATGGAAAAGTAGTTTTTATTAACCAAGGCGGCAGATACCCTGGGCCGACCTCCCTGGAGGCCCAGGGGACTGTTTACCCACCAGCCCTAACTGCAGGAGGGAAACATGAAAAAATTTGCCAAACCCGCCATCTTCGTAGCCATAGGCCTGTTCGTAGCTTTTCCGCTTTTTAGCCTCACTTACTACACCATGGTCCGCACATCTACACCCCAATTCTGTGCATGGTGTCATGAGATCCGGTTTGCCTACGATACGTGGAAGACCTCAACCCACGTCAACAATGCCCAGGGCTTTGTAGCGGACTGTATGGATTGCCACCTTCCGGCACCCCATGACACTTACGACTTTTTCTACGCAAAGACGGTGCATGGCATTAAAGACATTATTCTGCATTTTACTCAAGACACGTATGATCATGAGCGTAACCGCGAGGTTGCTTATGCCTCCTTTAAGAACGAACAGTGTCAGAAATGCCACCGCAATCTCCTGTACATCCCTGATAAACGCGGGGCCATGCTTGCGCACAGGTCCGTTGTCTTTGCCCGGCCCGGTTATGAGAAAAATTGCGTGGACTGCCACAGGAACCTTGTGCACAATGCTCGAGAGCTTTATGATTATAAACAGTACCGGGGGAATTACAGAGGCGTGGGTTTGTAACTATTGGAATGGAACTAAGGACTAACAAAAGGGGGGGTGCTGAGATGAAAAAAGGATTACTGATGGCCATGTTAATGATTGGGCTGGCAGGGTTCGTGATCTCGGGTGCCACGATTTCCTATGCGCAGACGGGGAAAAACCTGGCCAAGGAAAAGGAGTTCAGAATTGAACGCAGCATGCCCAAAGAGGCTGTAGCCTGTATCGAATGCCACAAGACGGAGAACCCCGGCATATTTGCCGACTGGGCCAACAGCCGGCATGCTGCAGCCAACATCACATGTCTCGACTGCCACAGGGCTGAGGAGTTTGATCCTGATGTGAGCAAGGAACATTTCAAGCAATATCAGCGTGCTGACCAGAAATACGGGACCCAAGAATATAAAATCCCCATTTCTGCTGTCGTAACGCCCAGGGACTGCTCCCGCTGCCATCCTGATGAGGCGAAACAGTACAGTTTGAGCAAGCATGCCAATACTCTGGAGATCATCTGGAAGATCGATCCCTGGCTCAACAAAGGCATGACCAGCGACAACGAGAGGACAACCGGCTGTCTTCATTGCCATGGGACAATATTGAAGATGAAGGATGGAAAGTTGACACCTGAAACCTGGCCCAGCGTAGGTGTAGGCAGAATCAATCTGGACGGTAGCAGAGGATCGTGCACCAGTTGTCATACCAGACATCTGTTTTCTATGATGGAGGCCAGAAAGCCTGAGGCCTGCGGCCAGTGCCATTTAGGACCGGATCATCCTCAGATAGAGCTCTTCATGGAATCTAAACACGGAGATTTGTACACCGCTCATGGAGACGACTATAACTGGGATGCCGCTCCGGGAACCTGGACTCCCGGTGTGGATTACCGGGGACCAACCTGCGCCTCTTGCCACATGTCAGGCTCAGGTGCGGTCCTGACGAGTCATGACGTGACCGAAAGGCTCTCCTGGGAACTTCAGGCGCCTCTTACAGTACGTCCCCAGGATTTCAAACCTTTTCCTGCCAAGACGAACTGGGTGGTGGAACGCGAAAAAATGAGTGCAATCTGTATGCAGTGCCATAGCAAGCTCTGGGTGGAGAATTATTACCACCGCGTTGATCAGACCGTTAAGGAGTACAATGAGGTGTATTTCAAGCCTGCCAAGAAGATGTTAGATGACCTTTATGCCAAGGGGCTTCTTGATAAGACTAAATTTTTCGATGAGAAGCCGGAGCTGGATTACTACTACCTCTGGCATCATGAAGGAAGAAGAGCCAGGATGGGAGTGGCCATGATGGCGCCCGATTACGCGTGGTGGCATGGATTCTATGATTGCAAGGAACGATACAATGATTTTATGGAACACTCACGGGATTTGATCAAACACAACAGGAAGGCTTATAAGGCCACGGATTATCCCAATGCCACGGGTAATACGACCAAGCCGCCGGAGGTTTTGCCGAAAACTCAATAAAGATTGTCTTTTTTGAATTTGGTCCTACAAAAGCAAAGCCACGTCCAGGGGACGTGGCTTTGCTTTTGACACTTCTTCGCCGGCCATGAATATCAATAGCCGCGTTGCTCAGGCTTGTAATAGCGAGCTATCAAGCGCCTTCGCGCCTTGCTCTTGATGCTCATGACTCACCGAGAAAATCGCCATTTATGACCTTCCGAGGTATAGATGTTTTTGCAATGGCCCGACTTAAGCGTTTTTCAGACTTCCTTGGTTTGCGAAGAAGCACGGTAGGCATGCTCTCCATGGTCATCCTTGTGGGGATGGGGGAACGGATGGCCGAGCGATTCCTGCCGATCTATTTAATGGCGCTCGGGGGCGGCGCTTTGTCAATCGGGCTTCTTAATGGCGTTGACAACCTGCTGTCAGCACTCTATTCCTTTCCCGGAGGTTATCTTTCCGACCGCATCGGCACCAAACGGGCATTACTATTGTTTAACGTGGTGGCCATGTGCGGGTTCCTTGTGGTCATCCTGATCCCTGCATGGCAGGCTGTTTTGGTGGGGGCTGTATTTTTTCTGTCATGGTCGGCGATCTCTTTGCCGGCAACCATGAGCCTTGTCGCCAAAGTGCTGCCGATGAACAAGCGCACCATGGGGGTTTCCATGCATTCCCTGGTGCGACGCATCCCCATGGCCCTTGGTCCGATCTTGGGCGGCCTGTGCATCGGCATCTGGGGAGAACGCAACGGCGTCCGGCTTGCCTTTGTCGCAGCCTTCCTGGTGTCTCTTGTCGCGGCAGTGTTACAGCAAGCGCTGATTGAAGATGATCCGCCCCACACAACAGGTAAAGGACGCCATCTCACACCGGAAAAGAATCCCTTGCGGCTTTGGCGCCAAATGAGTTCGTCCCTCAAGCGATTGCTTGTTTCGGACATTCTGGTCCGGTTTTGTGAACAGATTCCCTACGCCTTCGTCGTTGTGTGGTGCATGAAGACGATTGCCTTACCCGTCACCGCTCTACAATTCGGAATTCTGACGAGCATTGAAATGGCTACAGCCTTTTTGGTTTATATCCCTGTGGCTTATTTCGCCGATCGAAGCGCCAAGAAACCCTTTATTGTCATGACATTCGTCTTTTTCACACTATTTCCACTCGTACTTCTTTTTTGCCGTTCCTTTGCATGGCTGGTGCTTGCATTTATTGTTCGGGGGCTAAAAGAGTTTGGCGAACCAACTCGAAAAGCGCTTATCATGGATCTTGCCCCGGAAGACCGTAAGGCAGCCATGTTCGGTCTTTACTACCTCTTGCGTGACGTGATTGTCTCAGTGGCGGCCTTTGGTGGCGCGTTCCTGTGGCAGATCGGCCCCCATTTTAACTTCCTGGTTGCATTCTCATGCGGTCTTGCGGGCACAGCAGGCTTTGCATTGTGGGGGAGGGATCTGAAAAGAGATGCTTTTCTTCATGGAACCTGATAGGGTTGGACACACATGCAGGCAAAGATTTCTAAGGACCGGTTCGAGGATCTTTACCGTCGGTATAATCGGCGCGAGTTTGTACACCCTGACCCGCTTGGGCATTCGGGACGATGCTGACCTTGCGGATTTTCTAAGAAATGGAAGATGTTATGCGACAGAATCGCTGCTAATGCCGACAGTCCTTAGAATTGGTCGGTAGTCCCTGCAAAACAATGTCTGAGCCAGGTCCTGTGACCGGGCTTTCCTGGGGCTCAGTGATTAAACAATATAGAATCCGGAGACAAAATGTTGTACCTTGCCCAAAAGAAAATTAAGGGGAAAACACACCATTTCATCAGGGAGTCCTTTAACGATGGGGGTTGTCTCAGAAGCCATGATCTTTTCGATCTTGGCACAAACCCTGCCAGGCACATCGTTTATCCAGGAGGAAATGCCTACTATGTTGATGACGTTGTGGAGGAGAAATTGTGTTCCATAGGGGTACAATACTCCACTCATGACCTCGATGATCTCTTCTGGCCCTTTGTAAAACCAGAGATCAGGCGGGTGTTGGAGTGCTTTCGACAGAGGCCGAAGTCAAGAGCACCAAGGGAAGCAATCAATGCCGAGCAACAAGAAAAACTCCGGATGCAGGTCAGCGAGTTTGACAAGCGGCGCGTTCATTATTTGAGATGCGGCACCATTGACCAGGGCAGCATCGGGCGGATGTCTGTCAAGCTTTTCAAATGGGTAGTCGGAAAATCACGAGATGAGATAGAACAGCATTTCATGGAAATGGAAAAATCTCTAGACGCCTTCCAACTCAAGACCTATGCTTACGTCATCTTTGACCTTCAGAGATTCTTCTTAGAGAGCATTGCAAAGAAGATGCCTCAGGGACTTGATCAGAATAAGGTCGACAAGTATTTCCTGGAGGAGATATGCCGACTGAACAGGGATTGTTCTTTCTGGGCTGGAGAAGCATGCGGTGACTTCTTGCACGAACACCTGGTCCGCTATGTTGTCATGTTTTTTGACAATGACTATGGACCGGACACTTTCTGGCACGACTACGTAAAAGAGTTTATGAACGCGAGAAGCTTTCACAAAGCTCCTGCAAGAAAACGTTCGGTGAGCTTTGAAGAGGCGAGTACCGTATTCGGTGTAAAAAAAGAGGCATTGCGAACAATGACAAAACGCGGCCTCACCAGGCTCTACCGACGTGTGGCTCAGAAGCTCCATCCTGACAAGGGTGGGGCACACGAGAAGTTTATCCAGCTTACCGAGGTCTACAACGATCTCCTGAGAAGGAAAGGGCCACACCATTAGTAGCTTGGCACCGAGGGCTCAAAGAAGCTGTCAGTGGCAAGGGGACGCTGGTAAAAAATTAAAGGGTAAGATGTCTGGATTCCGGTGCCTGCTCTGGACTCTGATCCAGAGTTCGCCGGAATGACGTTTGGATGTATACCTCGGAAGGTCATAAATGGTGATTTTCTCGGTGAGTCATGAGCATCAAGAGCAAGGCGCGAAGGCGCGGAATAGCTGGCTATTGCAAGCCTGAGCAACACCGCTATTGATGTTCATGGCCGGCGAAAAAGTGTCATTTGTGGCCTTTCGAGGTATAACTGCCCGTCGTCCCTGCGAAAGCAGGAATCCAGTGAATAGTCGCAAAATGGGCCACGGACGCAAGGCGGGACAGTACAGCCATGTGCCAACTGCAAGGACAGTGGCGTTGATGCACGTTCGGTATGCATTCCCACGCAGAGCGTGGGAACGAGAGCTTTTCCAAATGGTCCCGGCTTGTGTCCATAGCCGGTGTTGAGGTCGGCCAGTCATTTGTCTGTGTGAGTCTGCGGCTAATTAAATTTCTGAGCCGTTAGT
>MAXP01000282.1 GCA_001751085.1 Desulfobacterales bacterium C00003060
AGCGGTACGTGAGCTGGGTTTAGAACGTCGTGAGACAGTTCGGTCCCTATCTTTCGTGGGCGCAGGATATTTGAGAGGATCTGTCCCTAGTACGAGAGGACCGGGATGGACGAACCTCTGGTGGTCCAGTTGTCGCGCCAGCGGCATAGCTGGGTAGCTACGTTCGGAAAGGATAACCGCTGAAAGCATCTAAGCGGGAAGCCCACCTCAAGATTAGATATCCCTTCGGCATGGAAACATGCCGAACTGAAGACCCCTTGAAGACTACAAGGTTGATAGGCCAGGTGTGTAAGCCCAGTAATGGGTTAAGCTAACTGGTACTAATCGGTCGTGCGGCTTGACCACAAAAACTTTTCAATTACGGCCATAGACTCGGAGATTCTTGGCATGCGTTAGTTTTTCCCAAGCAGTGACTGTTTTAGGGGCGTGTGGCGGGGAGTGTGAATGCTAATAAGGGGATGGTCGCTTGGTGTTTTCGGATTGACGGTACTTAAGAGAAGGTGATAAAGGTTTTTCGGTGGCAATGGCGAAGAGGAAACACCCGTTCTCATCCCGAACACGGAAGTTAAGCTCTTCAGCGCCGATGGTACTGCCCGGGCAGCTGGGTGGGAGAGTAGGTCGCCGCCGGAATTTTTTAAAGGGCTCGGGCCAGTTTTACTTGGTCCGAGCCCTTTTTTTATGGTGGTGAAGAGTCGTTTATAGTTTGGCTATAGCTCGGAAGGTCACAAATAAGGAGGTGAGGGAGTTTATGAAGATAACCCCGTTAGAGATCCATCAACAGCAGTTTCGTATTGGTTTCCGGGGCTTTGATGTGTGTGAAGTCGATACGTTCTTAGAACGGATAGCTGATGAATTTGAAACTGTTATACGTGAAAATTCAAACCTGCAAGGCGAGGTTGAGAGGCTGAGGCGCGAAGTCGAGGAATATAGGGGTCGAGAGAAGGCCTTCAAGGACGCCATAATCAATGCACAGAAGTCACTCGATGATACGAGGATCAATGCTGAAAAGGAGGCTGAACTTATCGTAGCTAAGGCAGAAATGAAGGCTGAGAAAATATTGAGCATAGCTCACAACCGGCTTACACAAGTCCACGACGATATCTTTGAGCTTAAGAGACAGCGTATGCAACTGGAAGTTGAGCTCGGAGCTACCCTCGAGGCCCACAGAAAACTCTTGGATATGAGCACGGAAGCCACGGATGCTAAGGAGACGCCCGAAGGAAATCTGAAATATCTAAAGGGCATCAAATGAGGAAATACCATGGCCAAAATTGATGCTTTTTTCAAGTTAATGAATGAACAAGGGGCTTCAGACCTCCACCTCGTTGCAGGTCAGCCACCTATGCTGCGGATTACCGGCGAGATAGAGAGAGTGAAGTACAAGGTCCTCGACAATGATGATATTAGGACGATGCTTTATGAGATTACGCCCGAAGACAAGGTCAAGGTTTTTGAAGAGACCGGGGACGTGGATTTTGGTTATGAGATTCCTGGCCTTGCGCGCTATCGGGCGAATTATTTTATGCAAAGAAAGGGTATCAGCGCGGTCTTTCGAGAGATTCCAAGCAATATCTGCACGGTTGAGCAGTTGGGTCTTCCTCCTGTCGTATCTAAACTGGCGTTGCTGCCCAGGGGCTTGGTGCTGGTAACCGGTCCGACAGGGAGTGGGAAATCCACCACATTGGCGGCCATTATCGATGAGGCAAACAGGACCCGGAAAGACCACATTATTACTGTTGAGGATCCTATTGAATTTGTACACAAAAGCCAGAGCTGTGTGGTGAATCACAGAGAAGTCGGCTCTCATACCAGGTCCTTTTCAACCGCCTTGCGTGGGGCTCTTCGTGAAGACCCGGACATTATCCTGGTAGGTGAACTGAGAGATCTTGAAACCGTAGCCCTGGCAGTTGAGGCAGCGTCCACTGGACACCTTGTCTTTGGTACCTTGCATACGACCAGTGCTCCAAAGACAGTAGACCGTGTGGTTGAGGTCTTTCCGGCCGATCAGCAGCAGCAGATACGTTCTACCCTGGCAGATGGACTTAGAGCTGTAGTAGCCCAGGTGCTTTTTAAGCGAATCGACAAAAAGGGACGCTGTGCGGCCCTGGAAATCCTCATTGCGACGCCTGCGGTACGTAACCTGATCCGGGAAGCCAAGACCTATCAGATTCCCTCTATGATGCAGACGGGCAAGAAATACGGGATGCAGCTCTTAGACGATGCGATTATGGATTTGTACAAGAAGGGGTGGGTCAGCGCAGATGAGGCCTACATGAAGTCCAATGATAAAAGCAAATTTCGACCTTTTTTGAAGTCGCCCCCGGCTGATTTTACCGAGGCGTAGTTGGGAAAGCGGAAAACAATATGACGCGTGGTGCTCAGATGTGGGTAGGATTTGGTCAGTCTGATTGAGGGGGGAGGACACGATGAGAAGACAAGAGATAGACCACATCCTGACCAGGATGCTTGATTCTTACAAGAGGGTGTCTGATCTGAACATAAGCGCCGGCAAGCCGTTTCAGGTGGAAAGCGATGGCTTTTTGTGCCAGGTTGACCTGACCCCTCCTTTCAATGAATTGACCCCCTTTCAAACCGAAATCGTAGCCTTAAACCTGATCAATCGGGACAGGCGTCTAACCGAGATCTTGCTGGATGAAGGTTCATGCGATCTGTCATACCAACTCCCCGGCAAGGCTCGTTTTCGGGTAAACATCTTTTCTCAGAGAGGCAATTATTGTGTCGTCTTGCGAAAGCTGGAGACCACGATTCCTACTCTTAAGGATCTGAACCTGCCCGATGCCTTTTCAAAGATGGTAGGGGAGAAAAACGGCATTATCCTGGTGACAGGGGCGACGGGAAGCGGAAAAACGACCTCGCTTGCAGCCGTACTGGATGCAATCAATAAACAAAAGGCGGTTCACGTGATAACCTTGGAGGATCCCGTAGAGTTCCAGCATAGCCACAAGATGGCTACCTTTAATCAGCGGGAATTGGGATGCGACTTTGATACCTTTGCCAGTGGGTTGCGTGCGGCCCTCAGACAGGCCCCAAAGGTTATCCTCGTCGGCGAGATGCGCGATAGGGCAACCGTGGAAATCGGATTGAGTGCTGCGGAGACGGGCCACTTGGTTATGAGTACTCTCCACACAGTGAATGCCGGGCAAACAATCAATCGGATACTTGGCATGTTCAGTATTGAAGAGGAGAATCAGATCCGTATCCGATTAGCTGACACTGTCCGATGGATTGTCTGCCAGAGGCTCCTTCCAAGAGTTGGCGGTGGCCGCGTGGCTGCCTTTGAGGTCATGGGGACAAACCTCAGGGTGCAAGACTCGATCCTCCATGGTGAGTCAGAAGGAAAGACCTTTTACGAGATCATTGAAGCCGGTGAGGCCTTTGGCATGATGACCTTTGATCGGCATATCATAGAACTATACGAAAAAGGTGTTATCACTGAAGAGACCGCCATGGCCTACGCCTCACGGAGAGGAGTGGTCGGTCGAGGTGTCGACCGCGTTAAGAGCGCCCGCGGGGAAAAAACGACCGATATTGAGGAGCTGGAAGTCGATTCAGACTATGGACACAAACAGCCCGAATTGAATTGATCAGTTTACCTTCCTTCAAGTAATTGTATCTTCTCAAGTAACCGTTCACAGGTTCAGGGTTCAACGTTCAGGCTTAGGGAAGAGACAGAAACTCAGATCAAGATGGAAGTATAGTTATGGAAGTCCTGTGCAATAACTGTAAGGCCAGATTTAGGATCGCAGATGACAAGCTGCCCTCGGGCCAGGTTGTTTCACTAAAATGCCCAAAATGCAACGGAAAGATAGAAATCGACACTCGTCAGGGGGCACCGGAGGCCACTCAGCCCGAAACGTCGAAGACCGCCATTGCTGAGGTAGTCTCAGATACCTATGATGCCTTTGAAAAACCCTTTGATTTTGTGGAGGAAGGGGTTGAGACGGCCCTGATCTGCGAGCGGGATGCGGGTGCAAGAGAAAAGATACGTTCTACCCTCCAAAGGATGGACTACAACGTCATTGACGCAGCATCGAGTCGGGATGCCTTGAAGTACATGCGATTTCACGTCTTTGATCTAGTCGTGCTGGATGAAGATTTTGGAGGGGGTGATACTGAATCGAACTACGTGCTCCAATACCTTTGGCACCTTCCTATGAATACCCGCAGGAATATTTTTGTGGTCCTTCTCGGAAATGGTTTCAGAACTGGTGACCACCTGATGGCCTTTAATCAGAGCGCGAACCTGGTAATCAATATGAAGAATGTGGATGAGCTTGAGAAGATCCTGAAACGATTTCTTAGAGAGAATGAGGAATTCTACAGCGTGTTCAAGGAGTCTCTCATAAAGGTGGGCCGGGCCTGATCTTGACCATCCATACCTCGAAAGGCCACAAATGACACTTCTTCGCCGGCCATGAACATCAATAGCGGCGTTGCTCAGGTTTGCAATAGCCAGCTATTCCGCGCCTTCGCGCCTTGCTCTTGATGCTCATGACTCACCGAGAAAATCACCATTTATGACCTTCCGAGGTATAATGTGGGTGATCAAGGTGTCTGGAGTGTTTGCCAACACAGATGAAATCAGGATTGCTAAGATCTTTCTTGTTATAGTATAGGGGCTTTTTCTCGCTCAAGTGCAATACCGCCCCGCCAGCCTGCTCAACAATACACTGTCCAGCTCCCGTATCCCATTCCATTGTTGGACCGAATCGTGGGTATATGTCTGCGATGCCTTCTGCTATCAAGCCGAATTTCAAAGCGCTGCCTGCAGGGACAAATTCCACTTCTCCATATCTCTTATTCATCGTATGAACGAAGTTTTCAAGACCCTGTGTGGCATGCGAACGACTGCCAACTATCCTCACTTTGCTTCCTGACCTATAGCCGGACTGATCCAGCGGCAACCTATTTGCTAAATCGACAATAGTGCCGAGCGGTGAGCTACCATTTTTTGCCCATCCTTTGTCACTGGACAACTGAGCAAGTATCTCCGCGCTGTGCAGCTTATAGGAGCCAAGTCCTTCTGCGGCGAAATAGATAAAACCGTTGACAGGGACAAAAAGAACGCCAAGGACCGGCCTGTTCTTGTGGATCAACGCTATGTTTACGGTGAATTCGCCTCGTCGATTGATAAACTCCTTGGTTCCGTCCAGGGGATCAACGAGCCAGAAGTATTCCCATGTTTTTCTCTTGTCATACGGGGCGTGTTTTCCTTCTTCACTGAGAATAGGAATATGTCTAAAGGCTTCTGTCGATAAGTAGTTCCCAATGATAGTATTGGCCTGTTTATCAGCGAGGGTCAGCGGCGTTTTGTCCTCTTTGTACGTGACATCTATATCGTCCTGATAAACGGCAAGAATTGCTTCCCCAGCTTTTATTGCGGCGAGCAATGAGACATCAAGACATTCTTGGAGAAATGCGTCCATCATTTTTACCTCTACTTATACCTCGAAAGGCCACAAATGACACTTTTTCGCCGGCCATGAACATCAATAGCCGTGTTGCTCAGGCTTGCAAT
>MAXP01000283.1 GCA_001751085.1 Desulfobacterales bacterium C00003060
GGCGGCCTCCAGGCCGACAACGTCCAGTTGATCCCTGGCGCTGGCAAACTTTGCCAGGTATGAGCCGCTTTCATCATTGACAATGGCCTTGGGCCTGGCCCCGCCCGGGGAACTGCCTGCCTGAAACAACAGGGAAAGCTCATCGTCGTCCACAGCTCCGTCCTGCTCAAATCTTTCCACCAGCAGTGCCAGTTCCTGAAGGTGACGAAGGGGAACCCCAGTCGTTTTCAAGTCCGGCCGGCCTTTTTCCATGTAGCTCAAAGCCCCTAAACCCCGGTTTCCTAACAACCGTAACAACTGTGGGATACGTTGGTCTTTGCGGACCAGCTTGTAGCGGCGGACCAGGAGCCTGCGGCCCCAATCGTCAGGAAGACTGTCTTCAAAAACGCCATGGACTCCGGCATGGGGCCGATCCGCATCAAAGATATCCGTGGACAGCGGTAAATACAGCGGGTCAAGCGGGAAGGCTTTCGGATTCTCCAGATATTCAGGGGGATAGCGGAATTGTCCCTTAAGTGCTCCCCTGTCATCAGGGTCGTCGATAGCCAGTTCTCCGACCTTGACGACCTCTGCTGCAGGCAGAGTCAACCATACCGTGAGCATGAGCATCATATCTTTTTCTTTCGCCTTCCCCCGGCCCGCTGGCGCTTACTGGTTTTTCTTTTTAATTTCGCAAACAGGTCTTCTTTTGGAGCCAGCACATCCAGCCAGCCGTCAAGCCGGTCGAGGATGCTGCTTGCCTCCAGCCATTTGCCAATCAGCGTCTGCGGAGAACCTTTTTCCATTTTGCTGTACGACTGACGGGTTAAGCCAAGCCTTTGTGCAAACAGTTCCTGGCTTTCATTGCGAGCCAGACGTGCCCCTCTCAATCTTTCGCCAAGCTGTTGCAGCAAAGATTCAATACTGTTTTTATTGTTAATCATGCTTAACCTTATAGCATAAAAATGCCTATTATGTAAAAAATTTATTACCGAGTAATTATCTTTCGTATCTTTTTCATTACGTTTAGGGTTGATAAAGCCGAGTATTTATCAGCTTATTTTAAAAAAACACTTCGATTCGTTATATAGACCTTACGAAAAAGATTTGGGTCTATCCGAATTTCTCAAAGGGTTTAGTGGGTGAAATGACTCAA
This sequence comes from Desulfobacterales bacterium C00003060, assembly GCA_001751085.1. Taxonomy (GTDB): domain Bacteria; phylum Desulfobacterota; class Desulfobacteria; order Desulfobacterales. The sequence goes on from MAXP01000283.1 coordinate 1,136, forward strand.
TTTTGGTGATCATATAGCGAATGTAGTCCAAGGACACTTATCGCACACATTGAGCGCGTCCTGTCTCTAACAAACTGCCATCATAGGCCTATAAATGACCTACTTTGGGGGAATGCTCCCAATCGGTCATTTTGGCTGGTTCTTTGACCGGTGGTTACATCTGAATAGAATCTTCCAGCCAGGCCATTTTCGTATTGACAAGATTTCAATCATAAATCATACTTTGTATGATTTTATCAAGGGGGCCTGTTTTGCAAATACTCGATTTTGAGTGGGATGAGGGCAATACCTTACATCTTCAACTTGGTCACGGCATAGAACCTGAAGAAGCTGAATCTGTCTTTGCTTTCAGGCCCTTTTTCAAACGTACAAAAAAAGGGCATTATGTGGCTTTCGGCGCAACATCTGAAGGGAGATACTTATCTATTATCTTTGAGCTAAAGCCCAAAGGGCTTGCTCGACCCATTACGGGGTGGGATATGAGCCAGAAAGAAATTCGATATTACAAGAAACACAGGGTGAAAAAATGAAAGACCAAAAAAAGGCACAGGGAAAGTGGACTGAGTACTATGATAATAAAAGCATTTTAGATGAAATCACGGATGAGTCGGTCTATCTCAGTTTAGATGATAATCTTCGCCAGGATATCTTATCTGGAAAACGCAAAAAAAAACTTAAGAATATTACCATCAAAATTAATCCGTTACACATAACAGCTATCAAAAAGCTTGCTACCATGAAATCCATACCCTACCAAACCCTGATTAGACACTGGCTTGCCGAGGAGATCAAAAAAGAATTGGAATTGGTAGAAAGATAATCTTTTCTTTAAAAAGTATATCTCAATCTCAGGGGAAGAATGGGGATGCTGGGGAAGGGGAAAGAATAGGGACGCTGGTAAGAAAATAAGTTGCCAAATGAAAGCGTAAATGCGAAAGAAATCCCATCAGCTCCTCTTCCTGTAATTCTTGGTCCACTTATCAGGTCATTTATTCGTATTTCCCCTGCCGAACAAGGCTTCTTATCTCTTCTATGTCCAAAATCTTAGTCCGTTCCACACAGCCTTTAAAGGTTCAGTTGCGGGAATTCAATCAAGGAACCGTCAAGAAAAAGTTGCTCAATAATACTGGCGAATCTTTCATAGGTCTCTTTGTCTATCGGCTGTATTCCGTGTGCCAAAATTGATCCGTTTCTGGCCGAAAGCACTTTCTTAAGGATTTCCTCATACTTCCCAAATTGCACACCTGAAGGATTCTGCAATTCCTTTAGAACACGAAATGTCGCAAAAAGGGGAATCCTAATCTTTTTGTCGTCGGGGGACCGATATCGGTGCACGTATTCCTCCCTCATCGATTGTGGAAGCTTTTCCGGATCAGCTTCACAAGTGGAAGTACCTGTCGCATGCTCAAACGCTATCTGTCCCGCCATTTCAAGAGCACGATAAAGTCGTGCCACTGCATCATCATATTTGTTTTGCTGATATCTCCGTCTGGCATTGGAAACTATATCGCGAAGCAGGATCGGATGTAGGAGCTTAAAAAAATGAGTCTTCTGATTCATGTCATTAAGGATGTCAAAGTTACCCCTCACCTTGTCTGTGTATTCCTGGATCTGATTATCGATGCCAAACCGTTCACACATCTCTAATCTCTTGAGGCCATTACTCAGTTTTCTGAGTGCCGTTTTGTGATCGAAGCTATCCCAGGCAAGGTAACCTTGCAATGTTTCCATCACACCTGACCAAACCTCATGCTGTCTATCCTGAAGCCGATCTATCGTTTTTGATATTACCGAGATGGCGGCCTCATATTGAAAAGATGAGATGAAAAGCGAGATCTGTTTCTTTTCCTCAACGGCAAATACCTGCCAAGGGCTTATTCCCAACCTAACCACTTCCTTGCCCGATACAACCAGACCCAGGCCATTCTTAGTGCGCTCTTCGCCACCTACATAAGAAAATTGGTATCCGTGAGCCACTGTGGCTAAGGCCAGAGCAGCAGACATCGTTTTGGTTCCACCGGTATAGTCTACAACAACATCATCCGGTTCCGAGCTCACATCCCGAACTCTTTTGGCGCATTCCAAAGCCTTTGCATAGCAGTGCAACAGATCTTCGGCATTTTCACAAACCACCTTGTAATCAGAGGGGTTGTGCCCGACCGCTTTGGTCTGTTTTTTGATCTCGCCAATCATATCCAGGCTCTGCTGTGAAGCAAAAAAGCAGACGAAGTCAGGCTTGTGTTTGAGTATTGAAGTGACTACAGGATCGGGTGTCCCGCCCACCGATATTATCATGGCTCGCATATCTGCCTCACGTTTATTGGGCTGCATAGGTTCGTTGAGTCTATTGGATTATAAAGTTGTCAATACAGGAAATGATTCAAATTCCGTTTCAATCCCGCAGCTCCGGTCTTCCTTTCCCACACTCCGATCAGATACCTGAAAAGTGGAGGAAGAAAAACTATGTTTCAATCCCGCATAAATCCGGTCTGTAATTCCCACCCTCCCCTTAAATTTTTCTTCCAAATCACATAGTTAACTACCCCAATTCGAG
>MAXP01000284.1 GCA_001751085.1 Desulfobacterales bacterium C00003060
ATAGATGCTTTCATGACAACCTATTTATAGTATAACCCCAATAAATTGAATTACTGAAACATTATTTGTTCTTACAAATCAATATGTTAGCTACCCACAGAATCCGTTAGAACCAGATATTTTATTTCTTAATCTTACGACCATGCCATTAGGAGAGGGAATCATAAATATTGTTCTTTCTCTTTTTGATACTATTGAGTACATTCTCGCCGGAACGGTGGAACCTTTTAGGGTCGCACGGTCATAGCCCGTGGTTTAATTGAAAACAATTAGCCTTTCACCCAATAGTGTACTCATAATATAGGTTTTCAGAGAAATGCTTGCAAATTTGCGGGATGAATGGTTGTAACTTCTCAAAAAATTTGGGTAACAGTCACTGGATTCCGGCTCCCCGATCGGGTTGAGGACAAGCTTCGCAGGAATGACGATTCGGTCTAAGTGCCCGTCATTCCAGCGAACCCTGGATCAGAGTCCAGGGCAGGCCGAAACCCGAAATAATACAGGCACTTCAGCTCACTTTGGGCAGTTCTAGAAGGCACAGGCTGTGACCTCGCGCAGCACGCCTATTCTTCCAGCAGCTCGACCCCTTCTTCCTTGGCTATCGTCTCCCCACGCTGGACCGAAATGCTGACTGCAGGCTGTGAGAGCCTCAGTTTTTTGGCAAGAGCAGTAGCACTCACACCAAGCTCTCGTACACACCAGTAGCAAAACAGGCTTCGCGCTTGAACAACTCGTCGGTGCTTGCCAGGAGCATAGATCTCCTCTGGTTTCATTGCAAAAATGCCGGCAACTCTCCGGGCCACCTTGCCAATGTCGTAGCCCTTTGCCTGCAGACAATACTTACGCTCAAATGCTTCCCCACATGCTTCAAGCGCTTTGAGCACGAAGTCGCTGTCCCCCAGGATTCTCTCATCTCCTTTAAGCCTGCCCTGTCGTTTCTGCAATGTTTTCGCTTTAACCCATCCTCCAAGACTCCGTACGAACCCCCCGCCCACGAGATCGGGCCTCCGCCCTTCTCCCACTCCCTTTTTCACATAGGCCCTGTACCGCCTCCGGGCGAGAGAAGCCTTGCGGTCAAAAAAACCAAGCACATGATCGATGTCTTGCCAGTCATTTTCCCTTTTTCCCATGATTACGCTGTGCCCTGAATAAGCGTACTTGTCAAGGGCTCCCAATTCCGCCACAATCTTCCCCCGAAGCGGATTAAGGTGGATATATCGTACCAGTTCCAACAAATACGGATCCGCCTGGCAAAGGATCGATCTGTAGCGGTCATGGAATAGCTGACCGTGTCGCCGGTGCCGGTAGTTGAAGCTGACAGCATAACCGGTGAGAAGCCGCCTCATGACAGTAGCAATGGGAGTTGCGCCGGTTTTCAGCAACAGGTGCACGTGGTTGGGCATTAATACCCAGGCGTAGCATGGAGTCGACGACTCAACGAGTATCCTGCCCAGTCGATCCAAAAAATCGCCTCTGTCGGTATCATCTCGAAAGAGCTTCTTACGCTCTATCGCTCTCACGACAATATGGTGCAGAGCGCCAGGCGCGTCTATCCGGGTCTTACGTGCCATATTCACAGCATAGGACAAGGCATGCACAATGTGAAGTCATAGTTTTATGGGCATCCCTGCATTGAACAGTTCGTTGTTCGTTGGCAAATGTGGGATTGATTCTAACTTCGGCCATCACGAGGTTGACAAGAACGAAGGTAACAGACAATTCGGCATCCTTCATGAGTCAGTTTACACTTTTTCCTGGCATTTTGGTTGCATTGAGGTTTCTGAAACCTGAACACTGAAACCCGGCCTTCATTTCGAAAAAAGTGTAAACTACTTTTGCTCGATTTTGAAAGATGCCAATAATTCTATTTCCTTTCTCATCAGGTCAAGCTATGAATTCCATATATTGCAAAGCAACTGCGAAATCAAACACCAAAAACAAATGGAAACGAGTTGTAGATGAAAAACCGGACACTCTTTTTTGGTGAAGGTCTCTTTGAAACGTTTCGAGTCTATAAGGACAGAAGGCTCGCCTTTGTGGAGGACCACCTGGATCGCATGGCCGGGGGGAGCTCTTTTTTTGCTCTTCCCTTCTCAAAAAAAAAGGCAGCAGACACCTTGGAATCTGCTCTGGCGGAGATTCCACACAACACAGAGGCGCGGCTTCGGCTCAGCCTGATCTCCTTTGGGGATCACGGTTTGGAGAAGACAACATTTCAGACATCGTGGGAGCCCTTGCAGGAGGAAGTAAGGCCCTGGGAGAGTTCTGGAGTTACCTTGGCCCTGGGGCCTTTTCAGAGATTTTCCCGCTCACCCCTTGTGCGGTTCAAGACGACTTCCTACCTGGAAAACATACATGTTTTCACCTGGGCCCGAGGGCAGGGCTTTTTTGATGCCCTTTTCACCAACGAGCGTGGCGAGATTACAGAGGGAAGCATCACCAATATATTCTTCTTGAACAAGGGACGCATCTTTACACCGCCGGTAGATGCGGGACTACTTCCAGGTGTCACGCGCAAGCAGATCATAAAGGTTGCACGGACGATTGGCATCTCCCTAACCGAATCCACGGTGATGCTCGAAGATTTGAACCGATTTGATGGCGCCTTTGTTACGAACTCGGTGATTGAGATCCTGCCTGTGTGTACTATTGGTGACACAGATTACAGGCTCCCGGAAACGATCAATACACTGCGAGACGGGTACCGGAAACGTTTGGAAGCCTTCTTGTTTCCCTCTGGATCATAGTCTCAATTTGCGTTTTTCTTTAATGTATATCCTTTCGGCGCCCCGAAAAGATCTTTACTCAGGGACTGTTCCTTAATGTTCTTTAACGTGGTGGTAGTCGTGCCGCCCATCATATTCATCACCATTTGGACTGGAAAGCCATCCAACTTGTCCATCATGCCCGCAACATTCATTTGCTTTAACATGGGATTTTTCTCAAAGGCACTTGCCATCTTGTTGCTCATCGCCTTGAACTCTTCGTATTCCTTCACATCCTTGGACAGCCAGTATTCACTGTTAGTCATCATAAAGGCTACATCGTACTTCGTGCATTTGTAGCCGGCTATCTTCTTGATTTCATTCGTGGGAGTAACCTGTATGCTTCCCATCATCTTTTTCATCATCGCTTGGATCGCCTGTGCTTCCTTTTCGTCCACCATTTGGGGCATTCCACCTATTTTATTCATGTTTATTTTTACATAGGTCTTATCTGTTGTATTGAGTCTGTACATAGTGTTGGAATCAAAGTCCATTATCATGATTTCGTCGCCCGTATCTGTCCGAATAGCATTAGAGGTGTAGTAGCTTTCTACGTTCTTCGTCCCATCGGACTGACCGGGTACACCTTTGGTTGTCTGAACGAATTCACAGTAGAGGTCAGCGTAAGCCACAGGCGATACGACAAACAGAACCAGAACCGATAATAACAAACAGCATGTCCGTTTTCTGTTGTTCATTTGTGTCTCCTTTTTGTCTTAAAGTGTCCAGATACCTATCAACGATGTCCTAACATACAGATTCCTTCTTGTCACTCCAAAACAGCAAAGACCGTGATCATGTCGGTCTCTCTCAGCACTTTGTCCCGTATTCAGAGATCGTCAAACAGTTGAGTCAAAACATAAGCACGTTGAAATTGACAAAATATGCGATATAATGTTAGTCTTTTAATCCTGATGTTCACATTGAAGGTATCCAATTTAGGAAAACATTATGGAAAAACCCTGTTGTTCAGAAACATCTCGTTTCAGTTGAATCGAGGAGATGTATTGGCTGTTGCTGGATGGAATGGATCAGGCAAGAGTACCCTGCTTCGAATAATTGCAGGTCTTGCAAAGCCATCTGCCGGCCAGGTTGAAATGTTTTTCAAAAATGAGTCCATACCAAGACAATCGAAACGACGGTTTGTCGGCATGGTTGCGCCTGCCTTATGTCTGTACGATGAGTTGACTGGCCTCGAGAACCTGGAGTTTTTCTGCAGGGTAAGGGGCGTTGACTGTAACGGCAACGATTGTCTTGACATCGTTGATCGTATGGGACTGACGGAACATGCAACAAAGATGTACGGGGACTACTCTTCAGGCATGAAACAAAGGTTGAAACTGGCTCAGGCTTTGCTTCATAGGCCTCCGCTGTTATTGTTAGATGAACCAGGGTGCAACCTTGACAGCAAGGGTATTACGGTTGTGGAAGAGATCATTTCAAAACAGAGTCAATTAGGAATAACCGTCATTGCATCAAATGAAAAGCGGGAGATAGACTACGCTGGAAGGATCATCAACCTATCTGAACCGCAAGAGCGGGGGCATTCCCCGTCACGCTATAGTTTTTCAGATGATTGATTTCGCATTTTCCTGCTGTTCCCCCTCTCCCCTGGCCCAGACCGGGTCCCCTCCCTAAGCATTGTCCCAGCTTTGTAGCGATAGGGCAGACGGGAAAACTTTACTCAGACTCGCCATGCTGCAATGGATAACCTATCGGCAGTTTCCATTCAACGGAACGTTTGTCACTATGTGCCCTCGCCGTCTGTAATCTCCTCGTACAACCCGTCAAAATATTTACAGCTCTTCTCTATTACATCATCGGTGTTCTTTGAATTGCAGATAATTCTGTTGACGGCGTCCTGAACCTCATGTGTTTCATTAAACACCTTTCGCTCCCATATGT
>MAXP01000285.1 GCA_001751085.1 Desulfobacterales bacterium C00003060
ATCATTGGGTAAACATATAAATAGATCGCTGGTAATATCTTGATTTGATTGCAATTTGAGACCCCGCAAATTACCAGAGAGCCACGTTTTGTAGAGGAAAACCGACCACTTCCACATCCCCAAAAATCTGGAACATGGCAATGTTGTGGCAAAACCCGCTTTTTTTACGATGCTTTCGGGCATCCAATTTCAGTCTGTTCCCTAACCCTGAACGTTGAACCATGAACCATGAACCATGAACCTTTGAACGGTTACCAATTCGATAATACACGCTTTTTCGAAAAAAGTGTAAACTGGTGAATAAAGCATGCCGATTTACTTTGACGATACCGTCACAGATAGGGGCCAAAGGGTTGCATTCGAATGCTGTTTGGGTTATTAGAGATCCATTAGCCCCACCTGACGGTATCACTGAAGAATCATGGATTTTCAGGGGCTTAACTCCAAACAGCTTGTTAATTTCTGAAAACCAACAGAGGGCCATCATGTCTGAATATGCCTTGATCGTGGTGGATATGGTCAATGATTTTGTGGACGACAAAGGCGCCTTGTACTGTGGTCAATCGGCCAGGGATATTATCCCTTTCATTAAAGGTCTTATAGAGGACTGCCGAAAAAGCGGGGGTCTTGTGATCTACCTGCAGGATACCCATGAAGAAGATGACAAGGAATTTGAGAGATTTCCCGAACATTCTATAGCCGGGACGTGGGGCCACAAGATCATTCCTGAACTTGCCCCACAGCAAGGTGATATAGTCATCCAGAAACAACGCTTCAGCGCTTTTTTCGAGACCGAATTAGGCGATCTGCTAAGAAAGCACCACATTAGGGATGTTGAGGTAGTAGGCGTTTGTACGCATATCTGCGTGATGGATACAGTGGGTGACCTTGCAAATCGAGACTACAACATTGCTGTGCCAAGGGCGGGGGTTGCTGATTTTGACCCTGAATTCCATGAATTTGCCTTAAAACGCATGGACAGGATATATGGAGCCAATGTCCGATGATAAACCCTCTCGATAGATACGAACTCCTGACCGACCTTTATGAACTCACCATGGCGGCCAGCTACTTTGAAAACGGCATGGCAGAGCAGTCCACTTTTTCCCTTTTTATTAGGAACTACCCAAACGGGCGTTCTTTTTTTGTTGCTGCAGGCCTGGAACAATTTCTGGACTATGCAGCCGGCTTTCAGTTTTCGGAAAGCGACCTGACCTACCTTGATCGTACCGGCCTCTTCTCAGATGATTTTCTTGACTATCTTAAGGCCGTGCGGTTTACAGGAAGTGTCTATGCCCTTGCCGAAGGCGAGATCTTCTTTAAAGATGAGCCTGTCCTTGAAGTCACCGCTCCGATCATAGAGGCCCAGATCCTGGAAACCTTTGCGATAAACACTATGAATCTCCAATCCATGATTGCGACAAAGGCCGCCCGATGTGTCCATGCGGCCGATGGCCGTCGGCTGGTCGATTTTTCCCTTCGCCGAACCCATGGAATCGATGCAGGCTTGAAGGTGGCCCGGAGCAGCTATATCGCCGGGTTTGTGGCTACCAGCAATGTGCTGGCCGGCAAGCTTTACGGCATCCCTATCTCCGGGACCATGGCCCACTCCTATGTCACTTCCTTTGAAGATGAAACCGAGGCCTTCAGGACCTTTGCGCGCTCATTTCCCCAAAAAACTATCCTTCTAATCGACACCTATGACACAGTTGAGGGGGCCCACAAGGCTGCCAAGGTGGGCGATGAGATGGGCAAGCACGGTGACAAGTTATTGGGGGTTCGCCTGGATAGCGGCGATATGACCTTGCTTAGCCAGGAGGTCCGGCATGTCCTGGATGAGGAAGGCCTGAGCGATGTGGAGATATTTGCCAGTAGCGGCTTCGACGAGTATAAGATTGCCAGGACCGTCAAGGATGGCGCCAGGATTGATGCCTTTGGTGTGGGGACCAAGATGGGGGTCTCTGCCGATGCCCCGTATTTTGACATGGCATACAAACTGGTCCAGTACGGTGAGCGTCCAATCATGAAGGTGAGCACAGGCAAGGCAAATCTTCCAGGAAAGAAACAGGTCTTCAGAAAGACCGACCATAAGGGGCGATTCTTGGAGGATGTCATCTGCATCAGGAACGAAACCGTTGAGGCTGCCAGGCCCCTGCTTGAACCTGTCATTGAGGATGGAAAGCTCCTGAGGAAACATCCATCAATGGACGAAATCCGGCAACGATTCAGGAAGAACTTTGCAGCCCTTGATGACAGATACAAGGCACTGGATGGGGCCCATTCTTATCCCGTGAAACTGAGTGCCCGCCTCAAAGCCCTGCAAGAGGCTTCTTCAGCCCTAACCGTTTAATGGAGAGGCTGAACTATTACAAACCTCATTATTCTCATCGGCTGTAGGTCATGAAAAAAGGAATCACTGCTACTCACCGTCCTCAATGGAAGACGCATATCGGGTTTCTGCTTGCTGCTATCGGTTCAGCAATCGGTTTGGGCAATATCTGGAGGTTTCCATACCTTTGCTACAAAAACGGTGGAGGAGCCTTTCTCATCCCCTATTTTCTCGCCCTTGTCATTGTGGGCATCCCCTTTATGATCCTGGAAATCGGTCTCGGACATAAGATGAGAGGTTCTGCCCCGGCCAGTTGTGCTGGAGTGAGCAGCCGCTGGGAGTGGTTGGGCTGGTGGCAGGTCATATTCGTGATGTTCGGAATAGTGCTTTACTACAGTGTAATTGTTGCCTGGTGTTTCTATTATCTCCTCTTGTCGTTTGGTCTGAAGTGGGGGGCAGATCCTAACGCTTTTTTCTTCAATGATTTCTTGATGATTAGCGAATCACCTTTTGAAGTTGGAAACATACGGTTGCCGATCCTCTTTTCTCTGGCTGTAGTATGGTTTCTGAACTGGTTCATCGTATTCAGGGGCGTAGAAAAGGGGCTGGAGAAAGCAAATAAGCTCTTCATGCCGCTCCTGTTGTTTCTCATTCTTGTTCTCGTGGGATGGAGTATCAGTCTGCCCGGTTCATCCGAGGGGATTGGTGTGTACCTCAAGCCTGATTTCGAAAGATTGAAAGATATAGGGGTGTGGATAGATGCTGTTTCGCAGATATTTTTCACCTTGAGCCTTGGTTTTGGCATCTTGGTGGCCTATGCTTCTTATCTGCCCAAGAAGAGCCAAATAGTGAAAGACTCTGTAACGATCAGTGTTGCCAACTGCTTTTTCTCACTACTGGCAGGAGTCGCGGTGTTCTCTATAGTGGGGTACATGGCCCATGAACTTTCTGTTCCCGTCGATAAAGTGGTGAGTAAATCAATCGGTCTTGCGTTTGTTGTTTTTCCCACTGCAATAGGGATGCTTCCTGCTTTTTCTCAACTGTTCGGGGTACTTTTTTTCGGTTGTCTGGTAATTGCGGGACTATCGTCTTCGGTTTCTATTCTGGAAGCCTTTACTTCAAGCGCTATTGATAAATTTCATTACTCGCGCAAGACGCTTGTCTCTGTGCTTGCTGTTGCAGGATTCTTCGGAAGCACGATATTTGCAAGTCAGGGAGGCCTTTTCTGGCTGGATATCGTAGATCACTTCCTCACTCAATACGGGTTGGTCTTGGCAGGCATCCTGGAATGTATTCTCATTGGATGGATCTACAAGGCTCACGTTTTGAGAAAACACATTAATAGTGTCAGCCAATTGCGGTTGCTTTCCTGGTGGGATTATGCGGTGAAGATAGTAATTCCGGCGACCCTGGTAGTAATACTTGTGAATGGCTTTATCAAGGAAGTAGCCAGTCCTTACGAAGGTTACCCGTGGCTCGCAATAGTTCTAATCGGAAGAGATTGGGTAATACTTACTCTTTTCTTGGCTATGATTGTTGCTGCCAGACCATGGAAGGACTATCAGGAATAGACTCGATNNGGGGGCTCACTTTTAAGCGAGTTTCAGACGTTTTCAAACTTAATTGCCTGTCGGCAGACTCCGTTGCAGGAAATCTCCCCGAACTTTTTGAACCTGTGCGGTTTTGGTTTTGGTTTTGCTGTTCCATGAGAATGGTGTATTCACCGCAAAGACGCAAAGAGCGCAGAGATAGATGATTTTCCCTTTGCCGTTGAGATGCCGACAAAGGGGAACTGCTCAGCAGCTTCGCTGCAATAGTTCATAGTGCCCGCAGGGCTGAGTGGTTTTCATTTGCCGCCCTCATTCTTGATGACCGGAAGATATACCTCGGAAGGTCATAAATGGTGATTTTCTCGGTGCGTCATGAGTATCAAGAGCAAGGCGCGAAGGCGCGGAATAGCTGGCTATTGCAAGCCTGAGCA
>MAXP01000286.1 GCA_001751085.1 Desulfobacterales bacterium C00003060
ATGATCGTACTCCAGGTCGTGGACAATCTCTGGAAGGAGCATCTCCTTGCAATGGATCATATGAAGGAAGGCATAGGACTCCGTGGCTACGCCCAGCAGGATCCCTTGGTGGTTTACAAGCGGGAAGGCTTTGAGATGTTCATGGAGATGATTGAACGTATCAAGGAAGAAACTGTGAGGTTTCTGTTTCGCGTGCAGATCGCTCGGCCCGAAAAAATGGTCGCAAGTGAAAAAAAGAGGAAGCAGGATCAGCTCGTTTTTTCAGGGGGTGGGGAGGTTGCCAAACAGCCGGTGCGGCGCTCCAAAGAGAAAGTCGGGCGTAATCAACCCTGCCCGTGCGGGAGTGGGAAGAAATACAAAAAATGCTGCGGAAGATAGGGCAAGTGCCCACCACATTACAAGTTCCGGGGTTTGTTGCTGGTGCCTTTGCTGCCGGGTCAAAAAAGGACGGAAGCAAGGATCTGGGCATGATTTTTTCTGAAGCTCCGGCCTGTGCAGCCGGTGTTTTTACGACCAATCAGGTACAGGCAGCCCCGGTACTCCTTGACAAAAAACGCATCAAATCAGGCCGTTGTCAGGCCATTGTGGCAAACAGCGGTAATGCAAATGCCTGTACGGGAGAACAAGGGTTGAGAAATGCTGAGGCTGTGGCACGTGCAGCAGCCACGGCCCTTGGGATACCTGAGGAATTGGTGCTGGTTGCATCCACAGGTGTCATCGGCCAACCCCTGAATGTCTCTGCCTTTGAAGCTGCCATGCCGAAGCTTGCCGGCCAGCTCAGCCCCACAGGTCTTTATGACGTTGCCCAGGCTATGATGACTACCGATACCTTTCCCAAGGCCGTTTCAAGACATGGTCGGATTGGTGACAAGGCATTTGCCGTGGCTGCCGTGGCCAAAGGGGCCGGGATGATTCTGCCGAATATGGCCACCATGCTTTGTTTTGTTTGCACAGACATGGGCGCTAAACCAGATCTCCTGGGTCAGGCCCTAAATGAGGCTGTGGCGGGATCATTCAATACTATCTCAGTCGATGGGGACACCAGCACCAATGACACGGTGCTTGTCCTCGCCAACGGTCTGTCCGGTCTGAACCTGGAAGAGGATGCATGCGCCAGGGCATTTCAGGTTCTCTTAAACGAGGTTCTGTTAACACTATCTCTTCAGATCATCCGGGATGGTGAGGGGGCTACCAAACTGGTGAGCATCCAGGTGAAAGGAGCATCCAATGAACGGGATGCCAGACTGGTGGCTTACACGGTTGCCAACTCTCCCCTGGTGAAGACGGCTCTGTTTGGGGAAGACGCCAACTGGGGCCGTATCATTGCTGCCGTAGGCAGGGCCGGTGTGCGGATTAATCCAGGTACAATCGACATCTATTTTGACGATGTTTGCTTGGTCAGAAACGGATTGGGGTGCAATGAAAAGGCCGAGGCGGCCGCCGGCCGAGTCTTGAAGACCGATCGCTTTATGATTACTATTGACCTAAAGCTGGGCAGCGAAGGTGCAACCGTCCATACCTGCGATCTTTCCACTGACTACGTGAGAATCAATGCCGACTACCGGTCATAGGAGACGTATACCTCACACGGCCACAATCTGCGCTTTTCTAAAATTTGTTGTCCGTAGTCTGTTGCATTCAGAGGTTGGAGGTTAGAGGCAAAGAAAAGACTCATCTCTTTTGCCTCCAACCTCAAGCGAAGCGGTCCTCCAACCTCCAACGGACCGTGGCGACCCAGGATGAACGTATTTATATGGACGATTGTAAAACTCCAATTGTGACCGTGCAGAGTATATCAGGTTAGGAACTCAGACATTGGAGGATTTTGGCCGAAACAATGATCAAGCCTTTTCAAGTTTCGGCAGCCTGCCTTGTGCTGTGCCTTTCCATGTATCTTCCTTCGTCTGCATGTGGGGATAACATCAAGACGGATATCGTCTGCCGTTACAGGGCTGAAAGCTCCGGGGGGGTAGGTATGGAAGTTGACATCTCTAATACGGGTAATGCTACTGCCTACGATGTAAGCGCTACCGTTTTTCTGGCTGATTGGGTCCAAGTATACGATGATTTAGGGAATAATCGTCCTGGCGAAAAGATACATTTCAACAGCCGGTATCTCAATCCGCAATTGATGCCTGGGAGGTATGTAGCGGTCATAAGGGTGAACTTTGAGGAACAGGGTGGCAGCCCCCATTGTGCCTATCATTTTTTTGAGATCCCTTATCGTCTTGATAAGGAAAGTTCCTGTAGGCCTGCTTTGTCTCTTGATCTAAGGTCACCTGTTTTCAACAAGAAGGCCTTCCGGAGCAAAGAAGGTAGTATCCGGCTTTTGATGGAAAACGGCAGTGAAGGAACAATAAGACCACACGTTTTCTCTTATTTTCCTGATGGTTTTAGCGCCTTGGAACCCAATAGATCCTATGAATTATCTCCTGGTGAGAAAAAGATAGTGACAATTCCCCTTAGCATGGGTCCCTTGGTCAGGAATGAGAGTACCTACCATGTAGTGGTATGGTATGAACAGCACGGGAGCCACTATTCGCGCCATATTAGAGGAAAGATCCGAGTTGAGGAGTCGCCGGTATATCTCCGGGGGTATCTGTTCCTTGGGGCAACGGTCTTGATCATACTCCTTGGGGTTACCTGCTGGCGAAGCCGCAGAGGCGGGTCTTCTGCAGTTCCGGTGATCTTTGCGGTAAGCTATTTGTTCAAACTCATCTGATACAGACCATACTCATAATCCTGCTCATATGCCCGCGCGATCTCTGTTAGCCGGTATTTTTCCTTAATGGCCCGGCAGAGTCTCCGGTTTCTTTCGTTTTTTGTATTGCACCAGTAATTGTAATGAAAGTAGACATGACCCTGGTATTTTTTCATCAGGTGCTCAATGAGACCGGGGTCATTTATTCCCGCATAGGTCTGAATGGCATTCTGCCCCCATAATAGAAGCATCGTGGGATTCTGGGTCAGTACTATGGAGCGTCTCGGGATCTTATCTATGAATTCCATGGCATACCTATGGTCGTGTCTTGCTCCCCATGCCTCCTGGCCCACCCGTCGAACCAGTGGCAAAAACTCAATAAAGGAGAATAGCATTACCAGGACGATAATGGATGCCCCATGTTGTAGTATCCTCGATCCAAGATGTCCGCAACCTGCGTCTCGTGTCTTGAATCCTGAAACCGTCTTCCCCATCTTTTTCAGAATAAATCCTCCTCCAAGACCGGCCAGTATGGAAAGCGGCATGAAAGAAAGCAGGGAAAAGCGAACATCGGCCCCGTATCGATAACTGCCTGCGTAGAAAAAGAGAAATATTCCCCAGAAGAACAAAAACCACAGAAATATTAGCAATCTCCATCTCAAGAGTTCCCGGGAGCAGAGCAATCCTATGATGGCCAAAGCTGTAAGGAGAACGGGAAAGTGCAGGTTGTTCAGATAATAGGCGCCATTGGCATAAAGATTGTTCCAGAAGAAGTTCAGCGAAAACTTGCCCCCTTCTGCGCCCCATGTGTGGCCGCTCACGGCATAGAAATGCAGGAGGTGTGGCAATAGAAAGAGGGCGGTCAGAAGACCGAAGGTCCATACTTTTTTATTGATCAGACTTCGTGGTGAGAGGACCATGAATGCTATCATTACCCATAAAAGGATAAGCATCGATTCCGGTCGCATCTGACAGGCAAAGGGGATCAACATGGCTAGCAGGAAGAGATGTCTGTCACGTTGTGTCTTGAGAAAGACGATCAGACAAAGGACGGTCAGCCCGGCGAAGAAGCTTGCAGAAGGTTCTGCCGCCGCTGTATTTGCCCAGATCAGGTTATGAGGGATGAGGGCAAAGGACAGGGCTGCGAGGAGGGAAGTGAAATAGATGCCGGTTAGATGCCACGTAATAAAAAAGACCACCAACACCCCTGCACTGAACAGCAGGTTGTTGGTAAGAAAGGCATAAAGCTCATCAGTACCCAGGAGCTGAAATGCCCGGCTTATCAGGAACGGCCAACCGCTTGGCTCCTTATTATAGGTGATCCATTGGGGATAGTACTCTCCGTATTCAAAGGTGCCGTAATTACAATAGCCGGTCTGGTTTGTAAGGGCAATGTTTTGACCAACATTGGCATATATGTCTTCGTCGTAAAAGATTCGATGCGTGCGAGGGGCGATAAAAGAGGCGATTGAAAAGGCAACAAGGAAAAGAGCCACCAAGCCTGCTCCTCTCTTGTTGATGAATTGCTTGGCCAGACCGAGGATGTCTCGGTAACAGATCAAGATGGCGACAATTATCAGGAGAGAATTGACCTTCAGGTTCCAGGGAACCCACTTTTTCAGGATGCCACCTATCTCCCCCTTGGGAAAGTAATCAATGATGCCGATAACGATCCCAAAGAGCAGGAAATAGAGGATATATACAAATAGGGGGTATAAGCGGTAGTGACAGGTTTTTTGTAGTGTCATTTCTCGACAAGGAAGTCTTCAAGAAAAAGATAACTGATTTCGGTCCGTTGGAACATGTCAAGCGCATCGTCCGGAGAACAGACCACAGGTTCTCCATGGATATTCAAGCTGGTGTTCAAAACCACACCCTTGCCAAGTTCCTGCTTCATGTTCAACAGCAGGTCCCGGTAGACAGGATTCTCATCGCCAATGAATTGGGGCCGGCAGGTTCCATCAATATTGATGACGCCTTGCATGAGATTTGAATATTTTTCCTGAATCTTAAATGCCGTGGTCATAAAGCGATTGTCCCTGATGTCCTGCCCATTGATTTGAAGGAGCGAAGGCGCATCCTCAAATAGGATTGTCGGGCAAAAGGGCTGGTACCAGACCCTTTTTTTTAGGACAAGGTTGAGGCGGTCTTTTATGTGCTTCTTATCAGGCCTGGCTAAGATACTACGGTTTCCGAGTGCCCTTGGTCCAAGCTCCATCCGGCCCTGAAACCAAAGAATGATCTCTCCATCCAAAAGCAAACGCGCCGCAGCACGGGCCACATCTTCAAGATGATGGTAAGGAAATGGCCACTGATCCAAAGAAGACCGTATGGCTGCCTTTGAGAACTGAGGGCCAAGGGAAAGATCTTTCAAACAATACCGGGGGACACTGAATCTCTCGTGGTTGACCCCCATGGCTGCCCCCAACGCAAGTCCCCCATCACCCATGTGAGGGAAAACAAAGACATTTTTCATCTCATCCAGTCTTGCGATTTTCATGTTCAACTTGATATTGGAAAAGACGCCGCCTGCAACAGAGAGCCTTTTTAGACCGGTTAAGGCGATAGCATGTCGAACCATGCTCAGGACATTTTTTTCCAGGACCCTTTGGGCCATGAAGGCAAACTGTTCTGAAGGGTACCGCCACAATATCCTTTTCAGCTCCTGATACATACCCATTGAACTATATCGAGAGATGACATCCAGCCCACGGGTATCTATTAGCCTCATCAGCGGATTATCTCGGTCCTCTATGGGATGGGCATAATTGGCCAGGGCCATAACCTTTCCCTCGTCCTCCAGTTCCCTCATGTTCATCAGGTTTGTCACATGCTCAAAAAAGATACCGAGAGATGCCCTGGAAGGAATCTTACTTAGAAGACCCAGTTGTTCGTTCTTGAATTGCCAGATTGAGCCGGAAAGACCGTCCCCAACACCATCAAGTGTAATGACCAAGCATTCTTCAAATCCGCTGCACCGGGCCGCTGACTGGGCGTGGCAAAGATGGTGGTCCGGAAGGGAGAGATTGAAATCTGTGAATCCCAGAATCCCAAGCTGTTTGTTTATGTACAAGCGGCTCAGGTGATGGGATAGGAGGTTTGGACGTAGTTCAGTAAATCTGTACTTAAACCCCTTTCTAAGGGTGTCTAATCTCTTGGGCCCCCTTTTTCTTCTTCTGAGAAGGTAGTATTCCTCCTTTAACCGGGGCGATAATCGGGTAAGCGTTTTGGCCGGATCACTGGTAGGTACGGCAACTTCCCTGATGGCGGATACAGGAATACCGGTATTTTTGAGGCAGGCATTGATGGATTGACTGGGAAACCCTACCTCTAGTTTCCTTCGACTGAGTCTCTCCTCATTGATGGCAAAAATGATCTGGTCTCCCTTAACAAGGGCAGCACCAGCATCGTGACCGTCCCAGATACCTAATACAAACATATCAATTTGAGGCATCCTTTACGACAAGTCAAAAGTGGTTTACGCTTTGTTGATCCTGTGTTTTGGTAGTGAAATTTGAAATTGGAAAAAACACAAAGATGTAGATGTGTTACCTAATTTCAAATTTCGAATTTCCAGTTTCGACATCGCCATTCAATTCGATAATACACGCTTTTTCGAAAAAAGTGTAAACTGGTCAATGAAAGATGCCGCTACTTTGATTCCGTCCATCGAAAAAAATAGGTGAAATCCCTGAAGATATCTCTAATCGCCCCTGACTCCAGCATCGAAAAGACACTCAGAAGGGTTCTCGGTCTCTTGTAGAATCTCCTGTAAGCGTAACGCCGGAATGCGTCAACCCTTTTGGCAGAAAGCCCCGGAAGGTCCATAACCGCACGGCTCTGCGAAAAGGGGGATGCTGTTTGAAGCCACCCTTCTCTTAAGGCCTGGTCGTAAAGTCCTGTGCCGGGGAATGGGGCTGCGGCGTAAAACTGTGCCGTATCCAGGGGGAGATCAAGGGAAAGGGCCAAAGTCTCCAGCATGCTTTTTTCTGTTTCGCCGGGAAGACCCAAAATAAAATGTCCGGATGTCTTGATCCCTAATTGATATGCCATTGATACTGCGCACCTGGTTTGATCCACGGTGATGTTTTTGCCCGTTTGTTTCAATATGTCGTCATTGCCTGATTCCAGGCCAAAACTGATCATCCACAGCCCCGCTTTTTTCATCAGTACCAGCGTTTCCCTGTCCACTGTATCCACACGGCTGTTGCAGGTCCACGATGTGTCTACGCCGCGTGCTATTATTTCCTGGCAGAATTGCCTGACATACCCTCTATCAGCAGTGAATGTATCTGCCCAGACAAAGAAATCTTTTACCCCCAGTCCGGCCATGTTGACTTTGATTTCATCCACCACGTTCTCAACGGGTCGCTTTCGAAGCCTCTTGCCGTAATAGATTGGGGCTGTGCAGAAATTACAAGGAAAGGGGCACCCCCTTATGGGTGCAACAATAAGAAAAGGCTTTCCCCTGAGAGGCAAACGGTAAGGGGTGATATCCAGGAGGTGCCAGGCAGGGGAAGGGATATCTTCCGGGGAAAGAAAATCTCTGTCCACATTATGATGGATTTTCCCGCTCTTCCTGTCCCTGTAAGAGATGCCGGCAATACTCTCCCATT
>MAXP01000287.1 GCA_001751085.1 Desulfobacterales bacterium C00003060
TCAGGCTCTTTGCCGTCAGAAGGCCTGCGAACATGGCCCTGGAAGGGGCCAGTGGCGGAAAGAATCCGCTCAAACTCCATGCTGGTCACGACGTTTGGAAACCGGCCATAGCCGTAAGAGGGCTTCATCTGCGGATCAAAGGGCTCAAATCCCAAAGCCAGGATCACCGCCCCTACGTCCAGTTCCAGCAATTCCTCTTGCTGGCCAAAATCGATTGCATTTCTCTGGCATGCAGAGGTGCAGATATGGCAAACCCCTTCTGTCATAAAGAGACATTGGGCGGGATCAATGTACGGGACGGCAGGGATCGCCTGGGCGAAATGGATATGGAGGTTTCTCACCCCCGACATGCCCTCGTTATATAGGTCGGGAATCAGGAGAGGGCAGTACAGGCTGCACTGTCCACAGTTGGTGCAGAGGTCCTCGCTTACGTAGCGCGGCTTCTTGGTGACACTGACCTTGAACCGGCCAGGTTCACCTTGGATCTCCTGGACCTCTGCCAGGGTGATGATCTCAATGTTGGCGTTTCTCTGGCACTCGATGAGTTTGGGCGAGAGGATACACATGGAACAGTCATTGGTGGGAAAGGTCTTGTCAAGCTGAGCCATCTTTCCACCAATGGCAGGCCCTCGTTCCACCATGTAGACTTTGAATCCCAGAGCCGCGAGATCAAGAGATGCCTGCACACCGGCGATCCCTCCCCCCACGACCATAACTGCGCCAATTGGATCATTGGATAATATGGGTGCTTCGGTTTTTTTCATGTTGTCTTTCACAGTCCAATCCAAACCTTAAATAGTGGCTGAACGAATGTGGGGGACAGAGTCCCCACGCTACAGACATTACTAATGACCAATCTAAAACAGCCCCTTTACCTTTCCGCTATTCACATCCACATCCACTCGGCGAAACGCCGGGTTTGAACAGGTTCCCGGCATCAGGCTAATCGCACCGGCACAGGGGCACAGAAACTTGGCTCCAGAGTAAATCAGCACATCGCGAATGGGCAGGGCCCAACCTTTGGGAACTCCCTTTAGAGCCGGGTCATGGCTGAGGCTAAGATGCGTCTTCACCATCATGGTTGTGTAATCATCGAACTTAGAGTCGGACTCAAGCATCTTCGCTTTTGCCTCGGCTTCCGGGGTCCAGGCCACTCCATCCGCCCCATAGACTACTTCAGCGATTTTTTTAACCCGCTCTCTGAGTTTCATAGCCACGGGATACAGAAAATTGAAGTCACTCTCATCCTCACACGCATCCTTCACAACATCAGCCAGTTCCAGTGCACCATCACCAGCGTCGGCCCAGTGGGTGGACACGGCGCACCGGGCACCGGCCGCCTCGGCGGCCTTTCTCACCATAGCGATTTCATCCTTGGTATCGGCAGCAAAACAGTTCACGCACACAACCGGATTGATACCGGCAGCCTTGATAATATTGATGTGATGTAACATGTTTGGAAGACCTTTATCGAGCAGGTCGAGACCTTCCTTTGTGTACGCTTCGGGCAGCGGCAGCCCAGCGACCACCTTAGGACCGCCTCCATGCATCTTCAGTGCCCGAATAGTGGTGGTAAGAACTGATACGTGGGGCTTAAGACCACTGTATCGGCATTTGACATTCCAAAATTTCTCAAACCCGATATCAGCGCCAAACCCGCTTTCCGTCACATGATAGTCGAACATCTTCAGTCCGATCCGGTCAGCAATAATGGAGGACTGACCAACCGCAATGTTGGCAAAGGGACCAGCATGCACCATGCAGGGCTGGTACTCAACAGTACACATGAGGGTGGGGTTGATCGTATTGCGCATCCACGCAGTCATGGCGCCGCCCACCTCCAGGTCGCCCGTG
This sequence comes from Desulfobacterales bacterium C00003060, assembly GCA_001751085.1. Lineage (GTDB taxonomy): Bacteria > Desulfobacterota > Desulfobacteria > Desulfobacterales. Next base: position 1,855 of record MAXP01000287.1, read on the forward strand.
GTCACTGCTTTTCCGCTCTTATCAAAGGCCACTGTAATGTTGTCTAATCTTTCACGCAGATCTGCCAGATCCCTCACTATCGACAAAATGGCCATGAGCTCGGAACTCACCGCAATCGCAAACCTGGACTGCATCGTGAATCCATCCATACGGCCGCCGATTCCTATGATGATATTGCGAAGGCTCTGAGCGCAGAAGTCGAGAATCCAACCCATCTCCACCCTGGTCGGGTCGATCTCCAGCCGACGCATGCCGGTGAGCCTTTGCAGTTGCTCATCGTTGTAGTTGCGCTCGTGCTGCATTCTGGCCGTGAGCGCCACCATGGACAGATTGTGGGCATTCATGATGTCATTGATATCCCCGGTCAGCCCCATGGAAAATTCTGTCATGGGGATGAGCAGGGCATTACCACCGCCGGCCGCTGTTCCCTTGATATTCATGGTCGGACCGCCAGAGGGCTGGCGCAGGCAGCCGCCAACATTCAATCCGCGCTTGCCCATGCCCTCCATGAGACCGACAGAGGTCGTGCTTTTCCCTTCACCAAGGGGGGTAGGCGTGATGGCAGTCACCTCGATATACTTGCCATCCGGCTTGTCTTTGAGCCTCTCGATGATTTTCATAAAATCGAGTTTGCAGAGCCTGGCGTAAGGGATAACCTCGTCCTTTTCCAATCCGAGTTTCTCGCGCCATTCATCCGGCGTGGGCATATTTTTTTCGGCTTCTTCGGAAATCTGCCAGTCCGCATATTTGGTCGGATCAAGAACCATTGCACTCCTCCTTTGGATAGTTGATAGAATTTGCACAACACGTTGAAATCATAGGGTCTTTGGTGGCACTGGGTTTATGCCTTTCGCATGGAGTGATGGAGTATTGGAGTACTGGAGTAGTGGGTAATAAAACCGGCGCAAGACTCAAGGCAAGATGCCTTCCCCTTACGCCAACTGCTTCTAACCCATCACTCCAATATTCCATCACTCCAATACTCCATCAGGGTGCGTAGCCCCTGACTTCTTTCTACTGTCTAACGCCATTCGGACAACCTGCTTCAACTGATCCGGGGAAAAAGGCTTGGCAAGGTAGGTCAAGGCTCGGCCTTTCCTGACCGCTTCTCTTTCCAGGTCGACAGACGTGTTCCCTGTTACGACGATTTTGATAATTCCAGGGCTGATTTCATTCAATCGATCCATGACCTCCAAGCCTGAGGCACCAGGCATATCAAGATCCACCAAGACGACGTCAAGCCCTATTTCTTTGGCCTTGGCCAGGCCCGCTTCTCCGTTGATGGCCGTTTCTACTCGATATCCCTCTTTTGCTAAAACCTGATAACAGGAATCCCTGATACATTCCTCGTCGTCAATAATCAGTATTACTTCGTCTTTGCCTGAAAAGGACATATCCTATTTCGGATTGCGGAATGCGGATTTCCAGATTTCTACACCCTGTGTTGCAACTACAGCGAAGCATCTATGTTTCCTTATACCAATTCCGTGCCAACCGAGGACGAGAAGATCTTCCCGGCAAAGAACGTTATAACCATAGGATATTATAGCTAATTCTAAACTCTAAGTTATGACCCGATTTATGCGGACGACATGCCTGGTGGGGTATTTTGCCCCGATAGCGGTTCAAAATACCCCACCAGGGACCCAGTACTTGCCTGACAGCGATCTCCGATCGCAAGGAACCCTGCCGTTTTTAGATCCGCTGACTAACCCCGCAGCCTCGGGCCTGTAGAG
>MAXP01000288.1:0-1018 GCA_001751085.1 Desulfobacterales bacterium C00003060
ATCCTGAAAGCAATGTTGTAGTATTTCCGAAACCAACACCCGGAATTATTCCACCTGTGGGGTTAGATGTTGGACTTATTGTTATGAAAGAAAAAATGGTTTTCTAACCGCACAGCTCGAAATTATTTACCTGAAGGGGTATAGGTTTATGCTGGAAACGATTGTTTGGAAAGACAACAAGGTTGTCATGATCGATCAGCGCAAGCTGCCTATGCAGGAGAAGTATGTGGTCTGCAAGGATTATCGCGGGGTCATTCGTGCAATTAAGGGACTTGTTATTCGAGGCGCTCCAGCCATCGGTGTAGCCGGGGCAATGGGCGTTGCCCTGGGTGCCATGAAAATCCGTACCGTTGACACAGAACGATTTAAGGAAAGGTTTGATGCCATATGCCGTGAAATTGTCTCTGCACGTCCGACAGCAGCAAACCTGTCCTGGGCCGTGGAACGGATGAGACGAGTGGCGCATGAGACCAGCCACACAGGCGTGGAAGGTGTAAAATCTCGTCTTGTTGAAATGGCCCAGGAGATTTTGGAACAAGATATAATCACTAACCGGTTAATAGGACGCCACGGTCAGCAGTTTCTCAAGGATGGAAGCTGTGTCTTGACTCACTGTAACGCCGGTGCTTTGGCCACAGGCGGCTACGGCACTGCCCTTGGTGTTGTGCGGGCAGCCGTAGAAGCAGGAAAACGGATTGAGGTCTTTGCGGATGAGACGCGACCAGTCCTGCAAGGCGCCCGGCTCACAGCCTGGGAACTGAAGATGTCCGGTATCCCCGTAACCGTAATCACTGATAATGCGGCAGGATATTTCATGCAGCATGGGGAAGTGGACGCAGTTATTGTCGGAGCCGACCGTATTGCAGCCAATGGTGATGTGGCCAACAAGATCGGGACCTATATGGTAGCGGTCCTTGCCAAGACCCACAAGATTCCCTTCTATGTGGCCGCGCCTCTGTCCACCATTGATGCTTCCATCAAAACGGGAAGAGAGATCCCCATTGAGCAACGCGACCAA
>MAXP01000288.1:1105-7374 GCA_001751085.1 Desulfobacterales bacterium C00003060
CCTTACAGATACGTATCTGCCATTGTGACCGAAAAAGGAGTCATTAACCCTCCATTTAGGGCCAAGCATTATATTTACTAACGCGTGGCGCAGAGGGCATAGCGCGCTTTTCTTGATGTTGCCCTCTGCCCTCTGCCCCATGCGCTCTGCCCCATGCTCCCTAAACGCGAGCGCGTTCCCCGCAGCTTGCCCGGCAGGGCGTAGGCCCTATGGGCCGGAGGTTGCGGGGAGCTTCAATTGTTACATTGGTTCTACCACCACGGGCCCCATGGACCCCACGTATCCCAATTCATGGCCGCGTCCTGATTCATCTCCGCGGCCTGGCGTTGCTCGTCCGCGATCTGTCTCTGGATAGCCAGCTTCTGGTAACGCTGATAGGCTTTTTCGGTCCCCACGTACACACATTTGCAATAGGTGGCATCTGCATACACATAGCGGATATCGCCATCCTTCTGATGGGGGACCAGCTTCCGCTGGGTCATGCTTGTCACGTGAGCAAGTTTCTCGGGTGTGTCTGCGAGTTTCATCTGAAAACCGGCTGCGGAGAGCGTCCGTTCCATATCCAACGTGTCGCTCTTTTGAATGGCCGCACAACCGGCAGCCAGTGCGATCCCTAAGATCGCGACAATAACTGCAGACGTCAACCAGGCTATTCTTTTTTTCATGACAGTTCCTCCTTTTATAGTTTTTCAGACAAAATGCTTTCAAGTTTCCCGCATGAATATCTCTGATATAGTCCTTAAAAAAAAGATTTTGGGGTTCAACATAGCCTCGTAGCGAAAAACAGCGGGTTACGGGTTCCAAGCANNAAAGCTGAAAGCTCAAGGCTCAAAGAAAAACCATGATTCTGCTGCTTTGAGCTTTCAGCTTTCAGCTTTGAGCCTTCCATTAGCAACAACAAAGTTAGGTCTTACTGAGCCTTTACTGTACCCAAAAAACATTATCTTGAAATCTATAACCAACGGAATTGTTTTGAACCGCAAAAGCGAGCGCATTCCCCGCAGCTTGCTGCGGGGACCTTCAAAGATGAACGTCGAAGATCGAAAATCGAACGTCCAACGAAAAACGAATATCCAATACCGAACATTGAAGTTCCCCGCAGCCTCCGGCCCATAGGGCCTACGCCCCGGCGGGCAAGCTGCGGGGAATCTTCGACCGCACAGGTTGGCATGATAGGATACTGTGGCCATCACGTCGCGAAGGGGCGAGTATGAGCGCTTGCCTACGCAAGAACCTCAGGTCCAAATTCTTTCATGTACTCATCGATTTCCTCTCCATAATGCTCAATGAACTTCTGCATCTTGTCACCTTCGGCCTTTGACATCTTGTCGGCAATATTTGCCGCTTTCGCATAGACCTTCTCAAAGGCCCCTTCATCCAGTCCACTGATCTCTTTGGCATCTTCCTTTGAAATATGACCGGTGTGGGAAAAAACAGCCGCCAAAACTCCAGTCATTTTTTTGATTCTTTCCTTGGGCATTTTTTACTCCTCCTTTGTTATGATAGTAAGATGTAAGCTCCCTGCCTTAAAGGGCGGGCGTTATCTCGCAAACCACAGTGTCGTCAACATTTTAATTCCGACCCAAGCGGTTGCGTGTAGGCGCTATTACTTTTTGGTAGTCCCTGCGGGACAATTGCTCATTGGTCCCACTGCTTATCGTTATTGGTTGCAAAGTTCAACACATTTCTCGATAACGATGTAGCCGTCCACTATGTCGTACGGAATTGTCTTGAAAGATGAACGTCGAACATCGAACGTCCAACGTCCAACGTCGAACGAAAAACGAATATGCAATACCGACATTGAAGTTCTCCGGAGCAAGCCGCGGGGGGGCGCTCGCTTTTGAGGTTCAATTCGTTGCAGACTTTCCGAGATCCTTGATTACACTCAAAACATCAAGATAGAGCTGCGCAGCTTCTGGTGTTATTGTTGTATGGCGGTTCCGGGAATCAGGTGGGCAGAACCTCCCGGAACGAAAAATTCGCCCGAGGTATTTGCCGTCTTTATTGAAAATCTTATAGTCACCCTCTTCGGTTTTTTTCAATGTGCCGACAACATCTCCATTCTCGTTATACATTTGCCATTCATTCTGATCNNCCATTCATTCTGATCATTTTGACGTATTGGTTGGATTGTCAGTTGCTCTGAAAAAGCTGGAACAGAACTGGTGCAGAGAACGCCCATCATTGTTACTAATATAATCACCTTCCGAGGCATATCTGCTCCTTTCAGTTCTTCCGCTTGTTCCTGCGTGAGTGCCGAATAGGACAAAGTGACAGGACACCAACGGGTAACGATAAGGGTTCTACGCTCTCATCTCTTTGAAGGCATTTATTAATCCGTTTGTGGAGGAATCGTGAGAGACGATTCGTATGTCATCCCTCAATTCCGGGAATATTCTCTTTGCCAGTTGTTTGCCGAGCTGAACGCCCCATTGGTCGAAGCTGAATATGTTCCAGATGACTCCCTGTACAAAAATCTTGTGTTCATACATGGAAATCAGACTTCCTAAGACCCGCGGTGTCAGGTTCCTGAACAGGATCGAATTCGTGGGCCTATTGCCTTGAAAGATCTTGTGGGGTAATAGACCTTGAATTTCATCGTCGCTTTTGCCATCCCTTTTCAATTCATCGATCACCTCTTCTTTGGTTTTTCCGTTCAAAAGGGCTTCGGTTTGAGCGAAGAAGTTCGACATTAGTATGCTATGGTGCTCGCCAATCGGATTATGGCTGATCGCAGGCGCCAGAAAATCCGCGGGAATCAATTTCGTCCCCTGGTGAATCAATTGGTAGAAGGCATGCTGTCCGTTTGTTCCGGGTTCTCCCCATATGATCGGTCCAGTCTGATAATCGGTTTTCTGGCCGTTCCTGTCTGCCGATTTTCCGTTGCTTTCCATATTCCCCTGCTGAAAGTAAGCCGGGAACCGATGCATATATTGATCGTAGGGTAGAATAGCTTCTGTCTCGGCGCTGAAGAGATTGTTGTACCAGATCCCGATTAATGCCAGAATTGTCGGGATATTTTCTTCAAAGGGGGCTTCCTTGAAATGCCGGTCCATTTCATAAGCACCTTGCAGTAATTCGGCAAAGTTTTCGTAACCGATATAACAAGCAATTGATAAACCGATTGCCGACCAGAGAGAGTAACGTCCACCAACCCAGTCCCATAATTTGAACATATTTTCCTTGTCAATGCCAAACGCTTCAACTTCTTGTGTGTTGGTGGAAATCGCCACAAAATGTTTGGCTATGTGGGCATGATCCTTGGCGCAGGTCAAGAACCAGTCCCTCGCGGAAAATGCATTGGTCATGGTTTCCTGTGTTGTGAAAGTCTTTGAAGCTATCATAAATAACGTGGTTTCCGGATTCAGTCCTTTCAGAGTTTCCGTAATATGGGTTCCATCAACATTCGACACAAAATGAACTGATAGACCTGTTTTTGCATAGGGTTTTAGACATTCCGTGACCATTACCGGTCCTAAGTCCGATCCACCAATTCCGATATTTACTATATCGGTGACCTGCTTATTTGTGAAACCTTTCCATTCGCCGTGAATTATTTTGTACGAGAAGTCCTCCATTTTTCCCAGGACAGCATTTACTTCCGGCATGACGTCTTTGCCGTCCACATAGATCGGGGCGTTTTCCCTGTTTCGCAACGCAACGTGCAAAACCGCCCTGTTTTCCGTTTCGTTTATTTTGTCTCCGCTGAACATCTTGTTGATCGCATCCCTTAAGCCGATCTCATCAGCTAATCCAACTAACAGTTTCAGGGTTTCCTCCGATATTCTATTCTTGGAGTAATCGACAAGTATGTCATTGAAAGTGATAGAGAACTTCTCGAATCTTTCCGGATCATCAGCAAAGAGGTCTTTCATGTGAACATTCTTCATCATCTTGTAATGATCCGTAAGTTTTTCCCAACTCTTTGTCTTTGAATAATTGATCTTGGTCAGCATACCAAAAAGCCCCTCTGTGATGAAAAATGAAAACCCTGCGAAGGTCATGTTCTCCACAGCACCGGCTCAAAAAACTGCCGGCAAAACAATGAATAAAAGCTTGTGGACTCCCCTGTCCCGAGTGCCTTTAGGTAATATGCCTGCGCAGAAACCATAAACACGAACAAAAGACAGCCAAGATAAAAGGCCAGAACGACCCACTTTCTGGTCCACGGAAGCGGGTTGTTGTGGATCGATTCGACCGGCGCAAAGTAAATAAGGATCAACCACACTACAGCGCCTATCCGGTAAATCCAGAGAAAGAACTGATCCGCAGCGGCCTTAATCTCCAACGGAACGGTACACTGCCCGCCTGCCACCTGCGGGAGCCGCTCATATGCTTTCATGAGAAATAATGTGACGTTTTGGATAATTCCGGATAGTGCCTGGGAAAACGTTATGTACATCATGACTTCTGCAAAAGCGAAGAGCCAGACCCCGCTGTTCGGCGGAGGCCATTTCTCATATCCCACGAAGCATCTGCCCGTTCGCCAAGCTTGCATTGAAGCTCCCCGCAGCCTCCGCCCCGGAGGGCAAGCTGTAGGGTTAGCGCTTGCTCTTGCGGTTCAATATTCGATGTTGGACGTTCGATGTTCGATGTTCATTAGTCCGTCCGGGTCCTCAGGCGGGATGTACGGCAGACTCCGCAGCGCCCGAGGTTTTGATAATGTCTGCGGCCTTGGCCACCTCATCCGCCGTGCCATGGGCCACCAGCAGGAACTTGTCGGCCTTAAGGGCGGACTCGTATCTGAGCACGCTGTCCTTGGGAATGCCGATGCTGAACAGCCCGGCGCCAAGGGCACTTAGGCCACCGATGACCACGGCACCTTCCAGTGCCCCGACCAGCCAGGTGACGAAGGGGCCAGCCACCGCAACAGGCCCGATGCCGGGGATGACGAAGAAGGCAGCCCCGAACAACATCCCCCAGAGTCCGCCCCAGAAAGCCCCTAGTTTGCCCCAGGCTTTCATCCGGTCACCGGCGTTGTAATAGCCGACCACGTGCTCCTCGCTGTGGTAGTCCTTGCCCACGATGGACAGTTTCTTCATGTCGAATCCCGCCTTCTCAAGTTCCTTGACGGCTCCCTCTGCGTTGGTGTGGGTGTCGAAAACGCCAACAGCCAGATCACTATTTTTCATTTTTTCTCCTTTCTCATAAGCGGGCGGTACCATCCGCCCACCATCTGTTTCCAAAGACCATCGTTTCTTGGTAAGCGTTCACAGGTGAACCCCTGAACCTTACAATGATGTGCAGCTTAACTCCGCAATCCCTGGCCCAGACCTGGCTAGTAGGCTCTGTGGTTGCATACATGAAGTGAGCGCCAGGGCAGGCCGCAATCTGAAATCCGAAATACTATAGCCTTCAAAAAGATTTGGTTGATGGGGGTACGGCGCTGAGTCTCTATATGGTGAATAGATCTCTCTGGCCTTTGATCATGAATAGCAGACTGGGTAAAGGTTACTCCACCTTGAGTGCAGCGAGAATAGGCAAAATGGTGTTGCGTGTCAAGAAAAAAAGTTGCAACACAGGGAAATTTGGGGAAAATCCAGTATAGATTTCAAGATAATGTTTTTGGGGTACAGTAAAGACTCAGTAAGACCTAACTTTGTTGTTGCTAATGGAAGGCTCAAAGCAGCAGAATCATGGTTTTTCTTTGAGCCTTGAGCTTGCTTGGAACCCGTAACCCGTAATGGAAATGCCTGACCGTGTTTGATTTACATTGACATATTCCGCTCACCGAATTAATGATCAGCAAATATATGTGCTCAGGGCTCTTTTTCGAAAACCTAAATGCAGAAACAGTATCTTCTCAATAACCTGAGCCGACAGGTGGACAAAAGCTGAAAGCTCAAAGCTCAAGGCTGAAAGGAAGAAAAGCTAAGAGCATGGGATTTAATTGCTTTTAATTAAACCTCGGGCTATGCCCGAGCGACCCTAAAAGGTTTTACCGTTCCGGCGAGAATAAATATACTCAATAGTATCAAAAAGAGAAAGGACAATATTTTGATTCCCTCTCCTAATGTGATAGTCGTAAGATTAAGAAATAAAACGTTTATGATAAGAGAATATTCAACGGCAGAGTAAAGCTTTTTTTGAACATCTTTCAAAACAATGCCGTGCGGCATAAATGTAAGCCGTGAACGGTTACGAACGATCTTAGGAGGTGATCACATGGAAATCTATCTCATGCAACACGGGCCTGCCCTGCCAAAAGAGCAGGATCCGGAGGAAGGCCTGGGTCCTGAGGGTGAAGCCAGGATTAGCGCCAGTGG
>MAXP01000289.1:0-21802 GCA_001751085.1 Desulfobacterales bacterium C00003060
TTTTTTGTTTGAGTCAATAGACGGAGGTTTTGTTGGGCGACCCCTCGTCGAGTGAGATACTTCTCCTTATCTTCCTGATTTTTCTTCTCATCTGTTCAGCTTGCTTTTCTGCAACAGAGACCGCACTGTTTTCTTTGAACCGTGTTGAACGCCGTCGTGTCAAGGAGGACAAATCTATTCGCTCGCAGCTTATAGCGAAGGCGTTGCAGCGGCCTCGAGAGTTGCTTTCAACGATCGTTTTTGGGAACACGTTGATAAACGTGGCCACATCTGTAACAGCGGTGATTCTGTTTCAGAGGCTCCTCCATACACACAGTCTGGCTGTAGCCATTGTTGTGGACTCATTTCTGGTGCTTCTTTTTGGCGACATCATTCCCAAAACAATCGCAGTTAATCTGGCTAAACCAGTGTCGTATATTGCCATCAAGCCGCTTGGCTTTTTCGCAAGAATCTCCGGGCCGATGGTGTGGATATTTGACCGTTCTGCCCGTAGGATCTTGCGGGTCTTAAAAGTCCCGGAGGAGGCCGGTGGTGCCCTTAGTCCATCGGAGCTGGAGGTCCTATTCGATCAAGCAGGCAGTAAGAAGACGATCACGCCAGAGGAGCGGCGGATCGCACGCAACATCATACGTTTCTCGAAAACGACGGCAGAGGAGATCATGACGCCTCGCGTGGATATTGTGTCGGCTCCCTTGGACATTTCCCGTGTGAGCCTGGAGCAGTTGATGATCGAAGCCCGCCATTCTCGGATCCCCATCTACGAGGAGAGTATTGATCACATTGTCGGCTTTGTTGGTACTAAAGAGTTTTTCCTCAATCCCGACCGTGAGATGCGTAATATTATCAAACCAGTTGCAATCTTTCCGGAAGGTGCAAAGATCCAGAGGATTTTTCGTCACATGCAAAGCCATATTCTCAACATGGCAGTTATCGTGAACGAGTATGGCGTCACCTCTGGAATTTTGACTATGGAGGATCTTCTTGAGGAAATTGTCGGCGAGATCTATGACGAGTACGAGAAAAAGGAGGATCTTGTTCGACCCGTTGGGCCTGGTGAGTGGATCGTTCTCTGCCGTGCTCCCATCGAAGGGGTTAATGAGGCGTGCGGCCTAAAACTTCCTGAAGATGAGTCTGTGACGCTGAACGGATATCTGTGCGATGAGTTCGGGGAGATTCCTGCCCCTGGGCTGTGGATTGAGCGAAACGGAGCGCGTTTTACCGTAGTGGAGTCTATGCGGAGACGAATTGTCAGTTGCAGGGTCAAACGGCTTGATGGGCAGGCGGCCGCCAATGATATTTGAGCTTGTTATGCTTATTTTATGCATTATTGGTTCGGGCTTTGGTTCAGGCTCTGAAACCGCCCTTGTATCAGCGAGCAGGACAAGCCTCCAGCATACTGCCGCTCAAGGTCTGCATAAAGCAAGACTTGCACTCGAAATCCTCGGCCAAAGAGAAAGGACTCTGACAGCCACGCTTATCGTGACAAATGTCTTTAATATCGCAGGTAGTGCCATTGCTACGGTCAGTTTTCAGCGCTGGGCCGGCTCACTGGGACCCATCCTGGCCACTGTGGTCATGACTTGCGTGCTTCTGGTAATTGGCGAGATCGTTCCCAAGGCCTATTTTCGACACCATGCTGACCGGATGCTGGTTCGTGCTGCGCCTTTCTGGAAGGTTCTTTCGTGGGTTCTTGCGCCAATTACCGTTCCTGTCCAGGTTTTGACAGATTCCGTGTTTCGCGTTTTCCGGACCCGTCCCAAGAGCGTTTACATTACCCGTGAGGAGATTAAGCTTGTCCTCAAGGAATCGGTTGAGAAAGGCGGGCTTGGACGCCATGAGCAAGAAATGCTGGAGTCCACGCTTGACTATGCGACCACTATTTCTCGCGAAGTGATGGTCCCGATCTCGGAAGTCGCACTTCTTCCAGAGACAGCTCTGACCCAGGAGTTGATGGCTCTTGTGCGTGAACAAGTGCATACGCGTATTCCGGTCTACCGGGAGAGGGTCGATCAGATCGTAGGGATAGTGACTGTGTTCGATTTACTTTACGACAAACAGAGGAAAACTTTCATTCGGCCCTATATGCGACCCGTTCGCTTGGTCCCTGACACAAAAAGAATCGATGAGATTTTTCTGGAGATGCAACGGTCACGTGAGAGCCTTGCTGTAGTTGTAAGCGAGTTTGGGGCATGCGTCGGGATTGTAACTCTCGAGGATATCATGGAGGAGATCTTTGGTGAGCTTTCTGACGAGCACGAAGATCCCACGCCAGAGATTCAGAAGAAGGGTCCGGGATGCTTTCGAGTAAGCGCCAGAAGCGATATTGACGACCTCAATGATGAGACCGGACTTATGATTCCTAAGGTGGGCTTTGAAACGATGGGCGGATATGTCCTCCATCATCTTGGCCGGATTCCACGGAAAGGCGAAACTTTCACTGACGGGGACGTCACCGTGCACGTAGTTGAGGCAGATCGTTATGGTGTCAAGATGGTGGAACTGATATGGAAGAGCCTATGAGCAAAAAATACCCTCGGGTGACACAGGTTACAGACACCGAACGTATTGAAATGGTGAAAGATATTTTTGCGACCATTACCCAGAAGTACGATTTTTTGAACCATTTCCTTAGCTTACGACGGGATATAGCCTGGCGCCGTTTTTCTGTAGAAAAGATGCGTTTCTTCAATACTCACCGGATGCTGGACGTGGCTACCGGCACAGCAGACCTGTCTGTTAGCGTAGCTGCCGAACATGCGCGTACCTGGATAACAGGGTTGGACTTCGTGCAGCAAATGGTGGATTTTGGTTGTGCAAAGATCCGGATGAAGGGCCTGTCAGACAGGGTAAAGATGCTGCGCGGCGACGCCTTATACCTGCCCTTTTCTGACAACTGTTTCGATGTGGCCGCAATTGCCTTTGGAATCAGGAATATTCCGAACAAGGCCAGTGCGATTAGAGAGATGATTCGGGTGGTCGTACCCGGCGGTCAGGTGATGGTGCTGGAGATGACCTTTCCCCGCAACGGACTGTTTCGATGGTTTTATCATGCTTACCTGAATCGAATCTTGCCCTGCTTGGCGGAGGCGTGGTCTGCGAATCCCAAAGCATATCATTATTTAGGGGACTCCATTATGAATTTTCCCACCCCGAATGACCTTGCCGGATTGATGGAAAAAACCGGTCTCAAGAACGTGGAAATATATTCCCTTACCCTTGGAATTACCCAACTGCACGTCGGTGTAAAATCCATGGACAATAATGAGCGGTATTTGGACTGATGGTCAGTTTCCCTAAGCGCTAAATTGTTATTATGGGGAGCAACACCGCTCTCACGGGTTCGGGAATTCCGACGCATACCTTCCTATCCATTCCGACGCGGCCTCATTCCCATTCAGTTTACGCCCCTCTGTCTTAAATATTTCTTTCTTATAGTGTTCTATATGACATATCTGTTCGACCATGCGGACCGCGAAGGCTTTCTTGGACTCCGTAAACTCAATCCCTATATCAAAATTCCCGTTTTGCTTTTTGCACCAGACAACCTGACCTTCGGTCTCGAAGGCGGGTCTTACTAAAGGAATCCTTACCCGAATCAAGATCCCGGATTCCATAAACACGTCCGATTTGCAGGACAACCCACCAAAACCAACATTGTTAAGTTTATTAGTTTCTTGACGATCGGTGTGTCCAGCAAGAATTTCAATCGGAACGTCCGAAGGATGTCTGATAAACTTTCTCATCTATAACTCTGCATTATTCGATACAAAGACACGTGTTCGTTTTGTAAAAAGACAATCAGATATTGATAATTGTTGATCTCAAGACAATCTTTAGTTGATAATACTAATATTTTTCAATTACATGACATGTTATGATGGCACAAAGAAAAAGCGATGTCAAACCAATTATAGGTGGAGGTATGAGCCAACTGCTGGACCTCAATGCATACCGAAACAAGCTCCTTGAGGACAGGGCCTTTGGACCATGGCGCAAACGTTTTGGCGAGTCCTACGGTGCGGAGACCAGACTTGCCGATCTTTCGGACAAGACCATATATTTCCTGGCCAGGCCCGGAGAGGAAACAGCATTTGCTTTTTATGAGTTTATAATGAGCGTGGTGGGCCTCGGAAAAGCCGCAAAATTCTACTATCTTGAAAGCAAAGACCAACTCATGGTGATCGATATCCACTTCTTTTTGGCAGACCAGGTGCGCTTTGAATTAATGCGCAGGCTGGGATGGGTAACCAGCCTGCCCCGGGAAAAATATACCATCCTTCAAATGGTACATGCTTATGAAACGACCAAGGCAGAAACCAGAAAAAACCCCGTGATGCTCTCAAAATCCCACCAAGAATACAACATATACAGGAAGCTCACAAGTGAGGATAAGCAGGTCTTTATACGCCGCAAACTCGTAAAGGCGCTGGAGGTTTTTCGCGCCAGGCTTGCAACTTAGGCCGGCATTAGAATCCAAACGTAGGCATACAGCCATTTCATACGAAACCATTTAACGAGGTCTGTCATATGAGGAAGAGACGGTTTTGGGTGTGCCTGTTGGCCCTGGGTATTTCTTCCGTATCGGTCCAGTTTGTCATGATCCGCGAGGTCATGTCTTCCTTTGGTGGAAACGAGCTGGTCATAGGACTCGTGCTGGGCATTTGGCTCCTATTTACAGGTCTTGGGAGTTCCTTGGGAGTGCCGCTGGCCAAAAAGGGGAGACCTGAGAGGACTCTTTTTCTCGGCCATCTCCTGATAGCGGTCCTGCCTTTTGTCCAGGTTGCTGCCATACGAGCCCTTCCGCTCCTTTGGGTCAGGGGCGAGATGTTGGGCCTGACATCAGCCATTGGGGGCAGCGCCATCGTAGTTGTTCCATACTGCCTTGTGGGCGGTGCCATGATACCCGTGGCCGGTTCCCTGTTGCAGGGAAAAGATACCACTAGCAAGGTGTATGTTGTGGACACGCTGGGTGATATTGGGGGTGGGCTGCTCTTTAGCCTTGTCCTTGTCTATTTGTTTTCCCACTGGGACAGCTTCCTTGTGTTAGGATTTCTGAATCTATTTGCTGCCTGTACTATGGTTTCTTACGGGGCGCTGCCGGTTGTCTGCCTTCTGGGGTTGGGGCTTTTGGCAGCCATGCCTTTGGGCAAGACTACGCTCTCCTGGCGTTTCCCCGGTCAGGAGATCATCTTAAGCAAGAATACCCCATTTGCCCAGCTTACCATCTCAAGGGCCGGTAACCAGCTCAATGTCCTGCAGGACGCCATCCCACTGTTTTCAACCGGTGACCTTGACATGGAAACTGTCGTCCATTTACCGCTTTGTCAGGTGAAGCAGGGGGCCCGAGTGCTTTTGATTGCCGGGGGGGTCTTTGGCAGCATCGAGGAGATTGCCGCACACAACCCGGAACACATTGACTATGTGGAGATTGACCCTGCTATCCTGAACCTGGATAGATTGATTTACAAGAGCCTTGGCCGTTCTTTTGTGCATGTGCATGTTGCAGACGGTCGTCTCTATGTGAAGAAGACGTCCATGAAGTATGATGCCATAATTGTAGACCTTCCAGGCCCTGAAAATGCCCAACTCAATCGGTTTTATACCCAGGAGTTCTTTGAAGAAGCAAGATCGATCCTCACCAAGGACGGGGTCTTTTCCTTTGCACTGATAGGTTCTGAAAACTATCTTGAGGAAAAGGGTCTTGCCTTGAATCGTTCAATCTATGCTGCACTGAAAAGGACTTTCAAGCATATTCTGGTCTTTCCCGGAACGACCCATTACTACTTGGCGTCGGATGCTCCGTTAAAGCGCAATATCTCTGGTTTGCTGGCTGAACGGGGGATCACCACCAAACGTTTGGTAGACTACGATCTACCCACTATTGGAGATCCGTTTCGCATGGACATACTGAGACACCTCCTCTCCGAAAAAGAGGTCCTGCCAAACAGGGATCTTTCCCCCCTGGCCTTTGGCCAACTGATTGATTTGTGGCTGAAGAAATCCGGAAGTCCAAAGACAGTCCTTTATGTGATTGTTATTGCCATCATTGGGTTTGCAGTGTTGGCATGCCGCAAGGATCGTCTGCGTTTTACGATTGCAACCTCAGGGTATGCCGGCATGGCCTTTGAGCTCTCGCTTGTACTCCTGTTTCAAGTGATATATGGCTACATATACATTGGGATTTGTGTCTTTATAACCCTATACATGATAGGTTCCGCCCTTGGGGCCTTAGTATCCGGGAGGTTGAACAAGACAGCTACCTGGCAGATCTTGGCCTGTGATGCAAGCCTTATCCTTTTTGCTGTTCTGGCCTGTGTTGCAGCCCTGGTGGGAACACACATGAAGGGGCAAACATCTTTGTTCGTTATGCAGTATATCGCGATTCCAGGTCTGTTGTTTATTGTGGCATTTGTTGCAGGCTGCCAGTTTTCGGCAGTCTCGCGCGTGGCACGGGGGCTGGGGGCGGAGATTACAGGCCGCCTGTATATGTCGGATCTTGCAGGGGCAGCCTGTGGTACGATCTTGACAGGGCTTGTCTTTCTCCCAAAGATTGGTATTATAGGGGTCTTGATCTCGGTGGTAGTACTCAAAGGGCTGAGTATGGGCGTGAATATTGTGGTTGTTTTGAACCGCAAAAGTTATACCTCGAAAGGCAGCAAATGACACTTTTTCGCCGGCCATGAACATCAATAGCCGTGTTGNNTAGCCAGCTATTCCGCACCTTCGCGCCTTGCTCTTGATGCTCATGACTCACCGAGAAAAGCGTCATTTATAACCGTCCGAGGTATAGCACATTCCCCGTAGCTTGGCCTCGGGGGTGTAGACTCCACAGGCCGGAGGCTGCAAGGGGTTCAAACAGACTCAGGGGTGTTCTCCATGGAAATTACGCGGAGGGGTTTCGTCAAGGCCACTTTTTGTGCCGCGTGTGGTGCGGCGGTATTTCCCTTTGATTTGGTATGGGCCGAAAAGCGATTCTCGGCAACAGACCCCCATGTTAAGGAAGCCTATTTTTATGAGCAACTGACGGATGACAGGGTCAAATGCGGTACATGCCCACACAAATGCGTCGTCATGCCCGGCAATTGCGGAAGATGTCGGACCAAGGTGAACATAGATGGAAAGTTATACACCATCTCATACGCCAATCCGTGTGTTGTACATGTGGATCCAGTGGAGAAAAAACCCCTTCAACATTTCTATCCTGGTACCAAGGCCTTCTCCCTTGCGGTGGCTGGGTGCAATTTTTACTGCCTCAATTGTCAGAACTGGGAGATATCCCAGACCAGCCCGGACATGACCCGCAATTACAACCTTTCCCCGGACGAGGTGGTCTTGATGGCCACAGGTTATGGATGCAAGAGTATTGCCTATACGTATTCCGAGGCCACGACGTTCTATGAGTATATGGTTGACATTGCGACAAGGGCCAAAAAAACAGGGATCAAGAATGTCTGGGTAAGCAATGCGTATATCAGCCAAGCAGCCCTGGGTCGGCTGTGTGATGTGATCGATGCTGCCAGCGTGAACCTGAAGAGCTTTTCTGACAAGATCTATTGGGATTTGAACGGGGGACATCTTGAACCAGTGCTTGAAACCTTCAAGACCCTTCACCGGCGAGGCATATGGATGGAGATCATAAATCTCGTCATTCCTACCTATACGGATGACATGGAGATGATTAAAAGGATGTGCGGGTGGATCTTGAACAACTTGGGTCCTGAATACCCCCTCCATTTTTCTCGGTTTCAGCCGCAGTACAAGCTCATCCACCTTCCCCCAACGCCGGTTGAGGTTTTGCAAGAAGCTAAGGATGTGGCCTTAAGAGTGGGACTCCATTATGTTTATGTTGGCAATGTGCCGGGTTTGGGTAATGAAGTGTTGTGTCCTAACTGCAAGCGGGTTGTGGTAAAGAGAAGGGGATATACCCTGGTGTGGAACCACGTGGACAAGGGAAGATGCAAGTTCTGCGGGACGCGGATAAGCGGCAGATGGGAAGGATGAAGACAATCACGAAAACACGAAGGATTGAAAGCGCGAACTTGAGTTTGCCTTCTTAGGGTCTTGATTCCGGCTTGGCTGGGTTGGGGAAATCAAATGAAGAAACTACACGCGACAGCTCTTTCGATTACCTTGATCTTTATGTGTGTCAGGGCTCAATTGTCCGTGGCGGATGAGAGTCGCGACAAGGTGCGGCACACTGCAGTTGCCGGCATGTTTTACCCGGGTGAGCCTGATGAACTGCGTCAAATGGTTCGCTCCTTTCTTAGTGATGCCTGTGGTGCGAAGGTTCCCGGGAAGATTAGAGGGCTTGTCTCCCCGCATGCAGGATACATCTATTCAGGTATTGTGGCCGCTGCCGGATATAGACAGATAGACCCTTCCATCAAGACGGTGATACTCCTGGGGCCGAGTCATCGCCTTCCCCTGAGGGCTTGTTCCATTCCCGAGGTTCGGGCCTACCGAACCCCGTTGGGGGATGTTCGGCTGGCAAGTCTTGCCTCGACCCTTCACAGTTTGCCCGGGTTTGAGACTGTTCCTGAAGCCCATCGTGCAGAACACTCCCTTGAGGTTCAACTTCCCTTTCTCCAGGTGATGCTCAAGGACTTCGAGATTGTT
The DNA here is from genome assembly GCA_001751085.1 of Desulfobacterales bacterium C00003060. GTDB lineage: Bacteria > Desulfobacterota > Desulfobacteria > Desulfobacterales. The sequence goes on from MAXP01000289.1 coordinate 8,617, forward strand.
CCGATCTTGACAAGTGGGGCAGACCCTGAGGCCCTTGCTGCCACCCTCGTGCCGCATATTGGCGAGGATACCCTTGTGGTGGCAAGCTCGGACCTCTCTCATTATTATTCCTATGAAACAGCCACTGCCATGGATCGAATCTGCACCACAGCCATCTCTAAGTGCCAATTTTGTGACATGCCCCTATGCGAGGCCTGTGGTAAGCAAGCCGTCCTGACACTGATGCATATCGCCAAAATCAAGGGGTGGCATGGACTATTGCTGGACTACAGGAATTCGGGCGACACTGCAGGCGGCAAAGATCGTGTCGTCGGTTATGCCAGTATTGCCTTTGTGGATAAGAAGGAGATGACGAGGACAATGAAAAAGACGATTTCTACTCAGGATAGAAGGGCACTTCTGAGGCTTGCCCGCTCGGTTATCGAGGCCGAGCTTGTGAAGGGGGCCAAGGTGGCCAAACCAGGTCACGTTTCTCCTGTCTTAAATGAGTTGAGAGGATGCTTTGTCACAATTCACAAACACGGCCAACTGCGTGGGTGCATCGGATCGATTGAGCCAACGCATTGCCTTCTGGAATGTGTGGAGAGAAACGCCTTGAACGCCGCATTTAACGACCCCAGGTTTCCACGCCTGAGCGCGGATGAACTTAGGGAAATAGACATCGAGATCAGTGTCCTTTCCGTACCGGAAGCACTTGACTTCAATGACGGGGAGGACCTCAAGCGCAAGCTTAAACCGAACATCCACGGGGTCATCCTGTCTCGCGGTGCGCACCGGTCAACCTTCCTTCCACAAGTCTGGGAGCAGCTCCCCGGCAAAGAGCAGTTTCTTGAGCACCTGTGTCTAAAAGGACGGATGTCGCCAAAGGCGTGGCAGGACCCGAAGACCGAGGTTGAGGTGTACGAAGCCGAAGTGTTTGGTGAAGGATTTCAAGTAATAAAGACTGCGTCTTCGTGAAGAACATAAGGGGTATTCCAAAATATGCGCGTTGCTATGTATTATAATAACAAGGATATCCGGATAGAGGAGATACCCGTTCCCGGGATTGGTCCGGGAGAGCTGCTGGTTCGGATAGAGGCCAGTGGTATTTGCGGCAGCGATGTGATGGAGTGGTATCGCATCAAGCGAGCACCACTCGTCCTTGGCCACGAGATTGCCGGAGAGGTTGTTGAAGTGGGGGAGGGGGTTGATCGGTACAAGAAGGGAGACCGGGTCGTTGCATCCCACCACGTTCCCTGCAACACGTGCCGGTACTGCCTCAGCGGTCATTTTACGGTCTGTGATACCCTTCGGCGCACCAACTTTGACCCTGGCGGTTTTGCCGAGTATGTTAGGCTGCCGTCCATCAATGTGGATCGTGGTGTGTACCTGATTCCAGACGAGGTCTCCTTTGAAGATGCTACTTTTACAGAGCCTTTGGCCTGTGTGATCCGTGCGCAAAAGATCGCAAAGCCTCGGCCTGGTGAGACAGTCCTTGTGATCGGCAGCGGTATTGCGGGGCTGTTACACATACAGCTTGCCTGCGCTATGGGAGCTGGTCGGGTGATAGCCACAGATATCAGTGAGACTCGCCTGCACGCAGCCAGGGCCTTTGGGGCCGATGCCGTAATACACGCAGGCCAAGATATCCAAACTGAGGTATGCAAGGTAAATGATGGTTGGCTGGCAGATAAGGTGTTCGTCTGTACGGGGGCAAGGTCTGCCAACCTCCAGGGCCTGGAATCGATAGAAAGGGGAGGCACGGTGTTGTTTTTTGCGCCCACGGATCTGGGTGTTACCCTTCCTCTGTCTGTGAATGAACTCTTTTTCCGAAACGACATAACGCTGACGACCTCTTATGCCGGAAGCCCGGCAGACCACGTGACGGCAATGAAGCTTATTCGTGCGGGTCGATTAAAGACAAAGGAAATGATTACGCATCGGCTGAGCCTGTCAGAAACAAGCAAAGGCTTTCAGCTTGTGGCGGAGGCACAGGAGTCGATTAAGGTCATCGTGGAACCACAAAGATAGCCACTGAAAGAAAAACCCGGTCTGGGCCAGGGCGGTTAGGGGGATTTCATTGGCTCTCCTAACTCCTGGATGCGCCCGATTTGGAGATATACCGTAACAAAAGGGGAGGAGATCGCTATGGCAGATGCAGAAGCGGTTCTGGAGGCAAGGAATGTATCAGAGATGTCATTGGAACATAGAAGCATGAAAGAGAAATCGATCAAAGGTGCTGACAATCTTGAGTGGGGAATGAGACATCGGCTCTCACGGCTGATCAAGCCGGATGGACACTGCCAGTTTCTTCCCATAGATCATGGTTATTTCCAGGGGCCCACAAGGTGTCTTGAGAGACCCGGTGAAACGATCAGGGACATCCTGCCTTATGCGGACGGTCTCTTTGTGACAAGAGGCGTTCTTCGCACCTGTGTGAGTCCGGATGTTGATACGCCCGTCATTTTGAGGGTTTCAGGGGGAACGAGTGTTATCTGCAAAGACCTGGCCAATGAGATCGTCACCACCTCCATACAAGAAATAGTCCGGCTCAACGTGGCGGCTGTTGGTCTTTCCATCTTTGTGGGAACGGATTACGAGAAGCAAACTCTGGAATCCCTATCCATGCTCATCAATGAATGTGAGAATTATGGTATCCCTGTTATGGCGGTCACAGCCGTTGGCAAAGAGCTTGAGAAGAGAGCTGCGCGCTACCTGGCCCTATCCTGTCGTATTGCCGCTGAATTGGGTGCAAAGATCGTCAAGACCTATTACTGCGTTGAGGATTTTGAAAAAGTGACCAATGGATGTCCAGTCCCGGTGGTCATGGCAGGGGGGCCCAAATGTGAAACCGAGCTGGAGGTCTTTGATTTTGTTTACGATGGCATGCAGAAAGGTGCCATCGGGGTCAACTTGGGGAGAAATGTCTGGCAAAACCCGTACCCAGTGGCCATGATGAGGGCGCTGAACGCAGTTGTCCACGATGGGGCCACGCCGAAGCAGGCATTTGATCTGTTCAAAGGCCTGCAAGATATGTAAGGGCTGCAGTGGCTGACTATCCAGTCGAGGCGCTTTCAAGGTTTTTCTGACTTCATGGCAAATTTGTTGAAGTAACATCAGAGGGATGTTTATCGGCTTGTGTTGAGGATGTGGTTGAGCGCCATAGACGCTCAACCACAGTGAAGTGTTGATAACATCTGCGATATCTAATCAGTGCCTAATACTGCGGGGTTAGTTCGACCCTCCGGTTCAGTGCCCGACCCTCCGGCGTGTCGTTGGAAGCTATCGGCCTCGAGCATCCATAGCCTTTGACAGAAAGCCGTTCTGGCTGTACCCCCTCTTTCACGAGATACTCCTTTACTGCTTTGGCCCGCTTCACAGAGAGTGTCTGATTGTAAGCTTTCGCCCCGATGTTATCTGTATTGCCTTCGACTAGCAGGTTTAAAGATGGAGTCATCATTTTCAACACTCCTGCGATTTCATTGAGACCAGGATATGCTTCGGGTTTGATATTCCACTTGTCAAAGTCGAAAAGAACACGGTCGAGAACCCAGCACCCCCTGGCATCGACCTCGGCTCCCCTGGGTGTTCCAGGGCATTCATCCAAATTATCGTTTACTCCATCCCCGTCACAGTCTGCGACCGCGACCACCTCCACGACCTCCACGACCTCCACGACTTCGGGTCGTGGTTTGGGCTTTTCCAAGAATACCTTTTCCACGAAATTGCCCATGTCCTCAGGAGACGGGATGCACTCGGCAAGGACCGCAAATCCGCATTCGCCTGCAAGGGCAACCTGTTCCATGATCCTTTTGCCACTCGGATCATCCCCAACCAACACGGTATAGATGCAAAGCCTTTCACCTAACAGCTTCTTCATGTTCTCTGCGGCCAGGACAACAGGGGCATCATCCATGTCTTCCCCGTCACTTACGATGATAAGCGCTATATCTCCCTGGGTCGATCGCAGGTCTTCACTCGCAGCATCGATAGTAAGGGCCAGGGGGCTCATCCCTCGGGGCCGTTTGATAGTCTTGAGTGTGTCTTCAAGCCCTGCCTTGGAATATTCTGTGACCCCGTAAACAAGGTCGGTTCTCTCGGCTGGCGACCACGCGCTGTCGCCAAACGTCCTGAGCCCGCAGGTGAGTGTCAGATCAGGAATCGTCTGATTCATGCGGCACACAAGATCTTTGGCAATGTTCAACTTCGTGTACCCGTATCCGTGATAGGATTCGCTCATGGATCCGGATGCATCCAGGATGACCATAAAATTGTTTACTTTCTGCACATACTGACAGGTTTGTAATTCCGGGCCCAGATCCTGGGCCTTAAACGTTGTGCATGGTTCCTGAGTGGCACAACCGATCAGCAAGGCACCAATCATTAGAAGAATCAATCCCCTCAAACAAAGCTTTGTCATGGTGGCTCCTCCTTTGTAATTATTTTGTATTATAGGGTTTCATGTCCAACTCACCGGCCTGTGTGGAAAACCAGGGTCTGCTTGATCTTTTCTGCATCATCTCCTTTCATGTGGACAGCCACGCGGTCATGCACCTTGGCGTCCAGGAAATCCTTTTCCAAAACGTTTTGGATCAGGGGGCTAACATATTGATATTTCAGGCTATGGCACCATCTTCTTTAATGCCCACCTGCCATTGTCAGGCACGAGCAGACATGTCAAGTAGGTGTTATTACTATGTTTACCCTTCTATTCATCGCGTCACTTGAAGATATGGGTTGTGACTCGCCATATCCAATAGCCTGTATCCTTCTTGGGTCAACTCCTCTTTGTATTAATGCATTCTTAACGGCCAGAGCTCGACCTTGAGACAGATTCTGATTGTAAGCTTCGGAACCCTTTGAGTCTGTATAACCCTCGACTCTGATTGTCGTCTGTGGATATCTATTCAGGACATCTGACACTCTGCCAATCTCTGCATAGGCACCCGGTTTGAGGGTTGAGGAGTCAAAGTCAAAGAAGATGTCAGACTTGAAAGTAGCCGTCAAAACATCCTGTGTTCTCTGAATACTGGCTGCGTCATTGGCAGCCATCGCAACTCTCAACTCTTGCTCTTGACTATCCATATACGCACCGATTGAATAACCGGCGATTCCACCAATAGCTGTGCCAATGGCCGCTCCGAGAAGAGTTGCTTCCGTATTTCTGCCTATTGCTTGACCGGCAATTGCGCCGCCTGCTGCGCCAATCAAGGCTCCTGTTGTTGCTCCTTTTGTTTGTTTTGATGATCCTGCGCAGGAAAACAAACACATGGCCAGGGTCAAGCTTACAATTATTGATACTATTGTCTTTATCATGTACGCCCCCTCTTAAGATTTACGGAACAAGCAAATCATAAGAAATCCACTTTAGACAAGTATATGTTACATAGTGAAATTTGCTTTATGTGTCAAGCCCCAAACCCGCGAAACCAGGATGTTACAATGATACTCAGGGTAAAAAGAAGGAAACATATCTGATATTGCCGACCAGCCGGTCGGTTAACAAAGAAACAGTAAATCACACCTATAATAATTCCTGATAGAAAGCCAAACGCATGAGCTGTGAGATCAGAGTGCTTTGCCCCGCCAAGAAAGGCAAGGAGGGCCAGTCCACCGCCCAGCGGCAGCCATGCCCTTGCACGCCCCCCAGGGTGCCTGTATTCTCTTAAGAACCGGTATCCTGCCAGTACACCAATGGCCCCAAAAATGGCAGTGGATGAGCCAACCGAAAGATGATTGCGCTGGTATAGTAAGGCATTCATGAGATTACCGCATATGCCGGACAGCAGTATAATGAGCCATCCAACTCCTGGTCCCATGATGCGACATACGGCTGTGCCGAACAAGGCGATACAGAACATATTGCCAAGAAGATGCAATACATTGGCATGAATCATCAGTGAAGTCACGGTCCTGTACAATTCACCGTGCAATATCTGTTGGGCGGCTGAACCGTATGTCCGGATAACCGCTTGGTTGTCATGGTGAATTGCGATAACTGCATGAAATGCCAGCAGGATAAAAGAAACCCATATCCCGGAAAATGTCTTCTCGTATTGGCTGGAACAGGCTTCCTGTTCTGGATGGGGGGCTTGATTCTCTTTAACGTACTCTTCGATAGCGTTCAGGGCTTTNNATGATATGGAATACCAGATGAGTCCAGTACAAGGCCGTATTCATTCGCCTTGCCTGCTGTTAGGCCTTTAAATATACAACACATTCACAAAACCCATCGTAACGTCTCAAAAAGTTCGGGAAAATTTCCTGAAACGGAGCCCGCCGACAGGCAACTGAATTTGAAAACGTCTAAAACTCGCTTATAACTTGAGAGTCCATACTTCTTACTAACCACATGAATTTTAAAGAAATATCGTATTGGTTGAACCGTCATTCCCGCTAACGCCGGAATCCAGAATAATTCCAAGAGCATAATGAAGCTGGATGCCGGATCGAGTCCGGCATGACGGCAGAACTTTGGACTCTCAAGTTAGCACAATTGCGAATTTCACACAAATCCACGATGAGCTAAAATGTGCAAACTAACTCCGCAATCCACAATCCGCAATCCGAAATACCATAAGAGACTGTCGGGAGGATTACCGGGCTTTTTGAGAGCTTGATAGCGATGTTGCTATCTGTTTAAAGTCATTGATTTTTTATCGCTTTGGTTTGACAATCGATATCGTTCGACGGATACTATGTGAATTTTGGGGTTGATTTTATCTTGTGCAATATATTAAATACTATGATCTGTAAAGAAAGCTGTGTGGCCTATATACTGCCTGGAAAAAAAATGGGTAAAAATGTTATTTGGAGCAGCGTAGCGACGAGACATCTTATGGCTATTCAGCAGGCTTTTCATGCGATAACTGATCAAAACGAACGATTGGAGAGGAGCTTTTATGAGTGAATCTGTCAACAAACTGAAAGACATCGCACTAGTTGGTCACGGAGGAGCGGGCAAGACTTCCCTGGCTGAGAGCATACTGTTTGATGCAGGGGTTACTAATCGTTTAGGGAGTGTGGATGATGGAAATAGCGTGATGGATTTTGAGCCTGAAGAAGTGCAGCGGCACATAAGCATCAGTGCGGCCTTCCATCATTATGCCTGGAAAAAACATACGGTAAATATCATAGATACTCCTGGAGATGCAAACTTCTTTTCAGACACCCGTTCCTGTCTGCAGGTGGCCGATGGCTCTATTGTAGTCATAGCGGCAACCGATGGGGTAAAGGTGCAGACCGAACAGGCCTGGGAATTCGCAGACCAACTCGAGATGCCTAGAGGGGTGTTTGTCAACAAGATGGACCGTGATCGGGCCGATTTCTTGGGAACTATAAAGGACGTGGCCGGGGCCTTCACCCCAAAACCGATTCTCTTGCAGTTGCCTATTGGTGCGGAAGAGGATTTTAGGGGCGTAGTCGATCTCATCAGCCAAAAGGCCTATTTGTACGAAGAAGATGGAAAATCTAAGGTTATGGATGTTCCTGTAGAGATGCAAGACCAGGTGGCAAGTGAAAGGGATGCCCTTATCGAGAACATTGCCGAAGCCGATGATGCACTCTTAGAAAAATATTTGGACGGTAACCCCCTTACGGATGAAGATCTCAAGCAAGGCCTGCGGGCCGGCACTCTTAACCGTACCTTTGTGCCCGTGCTGTGCGGTTCAGCCACGAGGAATATTGGGATCGACAGGTTGATGGATTTTATCAATGATTGCCTCCCGTCTCCCGTTGACCGCGGCCCCAAGATTGGCATTGATCCTGATACAGGAGAGAGGCTGGAACTACGTCCTGCTATAGATGAGCCCTTTTCTGCGCTGGTTTTTAAGACGATTGCTGACCCTTACGCTGGAAGACTCAGTATTTTCAGGGTCTATTCCGGAACCGTGGCGCCGGACGGATCCTTCTACAATACAACCAAAGGAACCAAGGAGCGATATGGACAGATTTTCCGGATGGCTGGCCGGGAGCAGGTGGGTGTTGCCCAGGCCGGTCCTGGCGATATTTTGGCTGTCGCCAAGCTAAAGGAAACCACCACAGGGGATACCCTGTGCGAGGAGTCGAAAAAGATACGTTTTGAAAGCATTGAACCCCTGCCCAGCCTGATGTCCTATGCCATTGAGCCTAAGTCCAAGAAGGATGAGGACAAGGTCTTCATCTCCCTTTCCCGGTTGCTGGAAGAGGATCCCACTCTCAGGCTGAATCGGGACCCGGAAACCAGGCAGATTCTCATTTCGGGTATGGGTCAGATTCACCTGGAGACCATGGTCGAGAAGCTGAGGCGCAAATTTGGTATAGAGGTGAATCTTAAATCCCCCAAAATTCCTTATAGGGAGACGATCAAGCAGTCGGTTAAGGGGGTAGTATACCGGCACAAGAAGCAGTCAGGTGGAAGAGGTCAGTTTGCAGAGGTTCATTTCGATATTTCTCCTCTTGAAGAGGGTAAGGGTTTTGAGTTCGAAGAGGCCTTAACTGGAATGAACGTACCCCGTAACTTTGTGCCGGCAGTGGAAAAGGGGCTCGTGGAGGCCATGCACTCCGGCGTCCTGGCTGGTTATCCTGTTGTGGATGTAACTGTCCGCTTCTACGATGGCAAGTCCCACGATGTGGACTCCTCTGAAATGGCATTCAAGATTGCCGCATCCATGTGTTTTAAGAAAGGTTTCCAGGATGCCAAACCTACCCTGCTTGAGCCGATCATGAACCTGGCCGTCACCGTACCTGAGGATTACATGGGCGATGTCATAGGGGACCTGAACGGCAGGCGGGGAAAGGTCATGGGCGTAGATGCCGCGGGCAAGAAACAGCTCATCCGAGCCCAAGTGCCTATGGCTGAGATCTTGAACTATGCCCCTGCTCTCACGTCCATGACCGGTGGCAGAGGGACTTTCGTTGCCGAGCCTGACCACTATGAAGATGTGCCGGCTCAGATCATCCAGAAGATCATAGAACAAGCCGAGAGCGTAAAGTGACTTTGTTTTTCGATTCGGCTTTTTGATGTCGAAGTGAAGGGGTTCTATAGTATTTCGGATTGCGGAGTTAAGCTGCACATCGTTTTGGCGTAATTTCACACTGTTATCAGAACCATTCCTAACTTCTCAATAAGTTTGGGTAACAGTCACTGGATTCCGGCTCCCCGATCGGGTCGAGGACAAGCTTCGCCGGAATGACGATTCGGTGTAAGTGCCCGTCATTCCCGCGAAAGCGGGAATCCAGTGGATGGTCACAAATTTCAGGCGAACCCGAACTGTTTGAGAAGAGTACCAGTTACACAAAAATTGCCGGTTACTGTCCATGCCTGAAGCACCGCTTACACGGACTGTACCCCGCCCAAAAGGCGTCGTACTTGGTTTTGAAGGTAGTTAAGTGTTTACGGGATGTCGCTTTCCCAAAGGAACACGTCATCTGGTGGAAGCGCCTTGAATGGCGGTTGCCAAGATAAGGGCCTTTTTGGTCCGCAAAGCCCCCCCACATCCCCACCCCTTTTGCCATGGCTTCCCGCTGGAGACGAAGTAGTAGCGGATTGTATTTGGTGTTGGGCCTGCGAAACACGTAGTAGGCATACCCGCCTTTTGCCAGTTCAGCATTGACAAAGGTGCCGTCCTGCAAGAAGACATACGCAAGTACGCGGCCATATTGATCGTATTTTTCCCGGTCGAACTCCAGTCGGACCTTCTTTTCATGCACCAATTTCCGGTTAGAAGCTTTGGCCTCAGGGCCAAACCTTTCTGCAGGTCTACCTTCGTGTGCCACCTCCGGGGTGTTGATTGCCGTATATCTCACGCGCCTGCCATCAGCAAGCACAATGGTATCTCCATCATCAACCCACCGGACCGTGTGAAACGAATCTGCGCTGGGTGTAAAAGGATCTCCAAAAAGCCCCAACAGCGTGACGGAAAAGACCAGCAAGACCTCAAGATTGATTCTCGGTTTCAGGCTGTTCATCTATTATCAATATACTCCACAATGCCGTGCGGCACTTTGATCAAGCATTTTCGATAATCCGCCACGATCTTCCGGTACGAAACCCAAGGCCCTTTCCCATACCTGTTGGTCCTCCATGCAGAAATAGAGCATTACATCGGGGGCCAGCTCCCTGATCCAGGCTGCCATTTTTTCGTAGAGATTGATGCGCAGCGGCTTGAAATATCGCATTTTGCCATCAAGACCCGGGATAAACTCTCCGTAAATGATCCTCGATTTCTTGAATCGTTTCTGGATGATCGGTTTTAGGGATGGCATAAACCGAAAGGAGCCAAGGCTAATCCAAACGATGTTTTGAGCCGACACAGTTGCAAAAAGCTCTCTCACTAACCTTTTGTAATCCTCTTCCCATCCGTCGTACAAGATCAAAGGGTCAAAATGAAATGCCAAGGGATACCCCCATGCCTCACACTGAGCGGCAGCCCTTAAACGTGCTCGCATACTGGCGGTGCCGTGCTCCTCGCTGCGGATTATGGCTGGGGAATTGAGGGACCATGCTACAATGGTTTTTTTTTGGTGCTCCAGCCCTCTGAGATTATCAATTGCCGTTGTCTTGGTTTTTAATTCCAACACGACCCGGTGTTGTTGAGCAAAGTAGGGGACCAGGGCTCTTGAGAGTTGAGTCCATGGGTCCCATATCAGGCTGTCGGTAAACTCCCCTGTGCCAACCCGACGAAATGGTGGTTTCCCTGATCGAACAAGATCGTCCAGTTCCTTGAAGAGTCTCTCTTGATTGACAAAGAACTGCAGGACTGGAGGGTGAAAGTAGGCCTGCAGTATGCAGTAGGCACAGTCCATGGTGCAGTAGGTTCCGATATGAAGGATTTGGTAGCCGCAACAGATATAGGATTTTGTACCAGGACATTTCTTCAGGAAAGGCCCCTTGTTGCGGGTAAGAAAGAGCACACGTTTTCCTGCGGCTATGGGGTCCTGTTTGGCAGCCAAGGCTTCGTGGACCGCCACAGCATCAGGCACAACGGAGACCGGAACGGCTGGGAGGGATGCTTGCACAGCGCCAACAGCAGGATGGTGCTTGACCGTTTCATCAATGTACAGCTTGGAAATCATGTTCGAAGGGTTCCAAGAGTCTTGTTAGTACAGGGTTTTGGGCCATTGCAGTGATAGCCTTGCGGCGTTCGTCAAGCTCTTCTTTAGTCTTAAAGGTCGTGTGGAGCGTACATGAGCCACCTTCAAAATAACGAGGTGCTGTGACCTTGATATGCTCGTTCAGTTTCAAGGCCTTAAGTTCTTTTGAAAACTTCTGTTCTGCTTTGAATAGGGTCGGAAACCGGCGCCTTTTCAGATAGGCTCTGACTTTTGAAGCCTTTTCATTGCGATTCAACTCATGCCGATCAAGAACTAATTTGATTTCCTTGGATTGAAGGACATCTCGGGGCTGAACGTCTTCGCGAATCGCGATCTCTTGAACCAACGTAATGACCTGTCTTTGTTTGTTCCGGCTCAGCTTAAGAAGCTTGAAAAGTTCGAAAAAAGACAAGGCATCCTCCTGGGAGAATTCGCTCAAATCGACTGCCGCTTCAAAGGAGACGATTTCATCCATAACGCCTGCCTTGATGGTTCCTGGAAGACGGGACAAGGCAGCTATTCTATTGAAGACCTCCTGGTTTGGTGGAAATCCGAGCAATGAGGCAAGCGTTTGAAGGCGATTTTGGCAAGGTAAGAGGAGCGAAAGCTTTTGAATCGCTTGTGCCTGTTCGATAACGTTCAACTGACGATGAGATCGGTTGTCAAGTATTGCCAGCTTAAGGATGTCTATGTCTGGGGGAGTCCCCTTCAGGACCCGTGCCTTGATTTCATGCCACCCCAGCGCCCTGCAAACCATGACCCGGCGGAAGCCGCATACGGTTTGATACCTGAGATCCTGTCGCTGTTTCAGGATTGGTGGATTAATAAGGCCAACGGCCTGGATAGAGGCAACAAGTGCGTCAGAGTCGGTACTCAGACTCAAACGGCAGTAGTCATCCTCTGTATCGATTTCAGAAAAGGAGACGACGTCGNNCTCCGAGTTTCTTGAGAAGTTACCTGTCAACCTCCTCAAGGCTTCTTCATATTTTCTGCGCGTATTTTCAATAACTTCCGGCGGGAGTTCAGGTGCAGGCGGCCTTTGGTCCCAGCCAAGTGAAAGCAGGTAATCTCGAACATATTGCTTATCAAAGCTTCTTTGAGGTCCGCCTGGGCTATGGGCATCTTTGGGCCAAAAACGGGATGAATCAGGGGTAAGGATCTCATCGATCAAGGCCAGTTCGCCGTCGATCATTCCAAATTCAAACTTGGTGTCCGCAATGATGATGCCGCGGGTCACGGCAAATTCCACTGCCCTTTTGTATATGGTTAAGCTAACATCTCTGAGCCGGGCAGCCAGATCCTTGCCCAGCATGTTTTCGAATTGTTCAAAGGAGATGTTTTCGTCATGGGCTCCCACTTCCGCCTTTGTCGAGGGCGTAAACAGGGGGTCTGGAAGCCGATCGGATTCTTGCAAGCCGGTGGGGAGTGTCATCCCGCAGAGCCTCCCGGATTCCAGATACGACTTCCAGCCGGAGCCAGAGAGATATCCCCGGACGATGCATTCTGCTGAAAGGGGCTCTGCCTTGCGAACCAGCATACTACGATCCCTTAACATATCTACGTATGGATGACATTCCGGTGGAAAGAGCCCCACATCAGTGGTGATGAGATGATTTGGAATTAGACCATCCATCTTTTTGAACCAGAACCTTGACATCTGAGTCAGGATGCGACCTTTTCCTGGGATGGGGCTTGGCATCACCACATCAAAGGCGGAGATGCGGTCTGTGGCAACCATTAACAGGACATCCCCCAGATCATATATGTCCCTTACCTTGCCCTGTTTCAACAACTTCAAGTCAGGAAAAATTGTGTCATACAAACAAGCTTCCAAATTCGTGTCCTCATTTTTTTTGTTCGGCCACGCCTGAATGCCAACATCCGCCTGCAACCGAGTCAGGCGAGGCCTGCGAGCATAACTGTTTCTGTGAGCAAGGACTTGATGGTGAACTCTTGTCCATGAGGTGCCCAACAAGATCAGCCGATCTTGTTGATGTGCATCTTAGGGTCAGCCTTTGGAAAAAGTCAAGACGCAAGTCGGGATTCACTGGTTATCTAATTGACAATGTAAAGGAATATGTGGCATCCTTCACGACAAGTCAAAAGTAGTTTACACTTTGTTGATCTTGTATTT